>JAISXS010000095.1 GCA_031270385.1 Puniceicoccales bacterium
GCGTACACATACGGACATGGCCGGGACTCTCGATAGTCGCCACGCTCAAGAAAGGCATTCTATTCAGCGATATTTGGTGAGGGAATTTTCTTTTTGTAAAGGAAAGCACACCCTTTTCGAACGGAACAGCTATAGTGAAGCGTACCGCTGAATGAAAAGCAAATAGGCAGGATATCTCCGAGTTTTCGTTTATGGTTCGTCAAAAAAACCCGACGGAGAAACAGAAAAACCACCAACCCAAAGATTGGGTGCAGGGGTTGGATTTGAACCAACGACCTTCAGGTTATGAGCCTGACGAGCTCCCGAGCTGCTCCACCCTGCGACAAAACACGGATTGTTGAATGGGTTATTTTTGCTCGCTGTCAATGCATAAATCCAAAATTTTTAAAGTTTGGCGTGATTGGCGTTGATAATGGTCAATCATTCTACGGTCGCGGTTAGATAGTTGTTCGATGGTTTCTTTGCTTGCAAATGGCGAACTTTTGTCATCTTGGTCCGAGACCAATGTTCGAAAATTTCTCAAAAACAGAGATAGCGAAAAAGACATTCCTATTCGATAGTTGCCGGTGTTTTTGTTCGGGCGTATTGGAATTGTTGTTTAATAATTTTGCGTTAGTAATGGCGATCAGGGTGTTTGACGCCCCGAAGTCGAACAAAAAGATCTTGGTAGCGGCGTGGTTTATTGGAAATTTTATCGCCCCAATGACGCAAATTTTTGCTACAAAAACAAAGCGATTTACAACTATGGACTTTAGCAAAGTCTATATGCTCTCCGTAGCGGCAATTATTCTGGCGTCGGTTTTTGTGGATTCATTTTATGCTTTTTTTGCACTAATAATCGCTGCGACGGTGCTTTTTAAGCAACCAGCGCCCCTGATGGCAGATGTCTACGGACAAAATTATTCACCGCAGGAGCGAGGTGGCAGACTGTCCATAGTCCTTATGATACTTCCGCTGCCAGGTGTGCTATTTGCCAGAAAATGCGGCCAACTGATTGATGCGGATTTGCAAAATTATAAGCTTATACTTGTGTTGGCAGCCATGGCAGCCATTGGGTCCGGGCTGTCGTTTTCCAAAATCCCAGCTAGAGTGCTTCCTCCAGTAAAAGCAGAGTCTATATTTTCAAATTTTAAAATAATTGCCCATGACAAACTGTTTGCCATGATGCTGTTCTGGTGGTCATTCGCCGGAATTGCGACGCAGATGACGAAACCCCTACGGGCCGAATATTTGATTAATCCGTCCTGCGGAATTGGGATGTCAACGGCAGTTGAGGCGATGGCTTGCACCTCCATACCACTTGCTTTTCGCCTACTTACTTCATTGGTATGGGGGAAATTTTTCGACAAATCCAGGGTTATAATCTTAAAAATCGCAATAAACGTTTTTCTAGCCTTTGGCATATGGCTATTTTTTTTCACGAAAATAAAGGGAGTGATTTATCTATCTTCCGCACTCATCGGAATTGCCTACGGTGGTGGAGAAATTGCCCTTTCTCTGTGGATAACACGCATTGCACCGAGGGAAAAATTCAGTGCCTACGCTGGTGTAAATATTGCAGTCGCCGGACTTGTCGGGCTGACAGCGCCGTTCATAGGGTACGAGTTGCCGGAGTTTTTAACATTTCGACAAATCGGGCTGTGTGCTGTCGTTTTACTGATAATATCTTCCGTCGGATTTCTGTCTCTATTGCGGCACCCGCGCTTTGCTAACGAATCGAAGCCATGACGACCAATTATTATGTCCATAATATCGATTCGTTTGCTTTGAAATTTCCAACATGGTTCCCCATTGACGGAGTCCGATGGTATGGAATTTCCTATTTGTTTTCGTTTATATTCACGATTTTTGCCCTCAATTTTTATACGCGTAGAAAAAAATCCCCGCTCTCCACGGATCAGAATCTATCATTTCTGAACCATACAATTTGTGGAGTGCTAATCGGCGGCAGAGTCGGGTACGTTGTTCTCTATTCTTTGGAAAGTTTTTTGAAAAATCCGTTAGAAATATTTGCCATTTGGCGCGGTGGGATGGCAAGTCACGGTGGTTTTATCGGCGTAATCGTTGCCATGGCGATGTTTTGCAAAAAAAACAATGTTCCTATTTTCTCATTGGCTGATATTTGCTCCACAATCGCACCATTCGGTTTTTTTATCGGAAGAATTGCGAATTTTATAAACGGAGAATTGTATGGGAAGATAACCACTGTCAAATGGGCGGTAATTTTTCCAAAAAGTGCACATAATGCTGTAGATATTTCCCTAATCCCACCGCGGCACCCGTCACAGTTATACGAAGCGTTCCTCGAGGGATTGATTTTATTTCTATATGCACAGATGCGGTTTTGGACGAAAAGAAACGACAAACCCGGTTGCCTAAGTGGGGAATTTTTAATATTATACGCGGCTTTCAGAATATTTGCTGAATGTTTTCGCGAACCAGATGCCCCGCTCATCCTTTCGATGACACGAGGACAGTTTTATTCCATATTTTTCCTAATACTTGGAGCAACTCTGGTTACTTTTCCGATAAAAAGGAATTGAGTTCGACCACATCAGAGTGATGGTCTATAGTTTCAGAAATTTGCACAAAAAAAGGTGTTTGCGCCATGGCAGATCCGATTGAATAGCGCTCGTAGAGAGCCACCAATACGTGGTTATAGCTGTTTCATCTGAGAAGGGCATGCTTTCCTTTATGAAAAAGAAAAATTCCTCGCCAGGTATCGTTGGATAGAATGCCCTTGTCGAGTGTGATCGCTATAATGCTGTTTTTGAAATTTGGTTCTTGACTTATGAATGTTGCTTGTGTAGCAAGGCACGCATTATTTCGTTAGCAGGAGCAAAGATGAGTACACCCGTGACAAATGGAACAAATGGCAACGGTAACTTCGTTGCGAGCCCGGAGGGCGCCACATTGAAAGAAAAAGAAGCAGTTGTCGAACAAGGTAACGTTAGAAACGTTGCTCAAGCCACAGAAGGAAATGGAGCAAACACAAACATCGCAAGCACCACTGCGAGAACCAATGCCGATGCGTTGACGACTCACGCGCCGGCTGTCGCTGGAAACCACGTCGCCGTAACTGAAAATTTTTTGCTTGCCAAGGCTAGGGAAATGGACAGCGTAAGTGAGCACTCGGGGAGTGCCTCGTTTTCATTTCTTGACGCGGTTAAAGAAGTACAGGGATTTGTAGACCACAAAGGGCCGGGCGTCGCTTCCGCCGTCAAATCACTCACCGAAAACGTAGTGTGTTGGCTAAATCGTGTGGGCCGCTCGGTTGAC
This sequence comes from Puniceicoccales bacterium, assembly GCA_031270385.1. Classification (GTDB taxonomy): domain Bacteria; phylum Verrucomicrobiota; class Verrucomicrobiia; order Opitutales; family JAIRKQ01; genus JAIRKQ01. The sequence goes on from JAISXS010000095.1 coordinate 3,280, forward strand.
GCGCTTGTGTTGGCCAAACTCGCCGAAAAACTTATGGATATTGCGAAAGAATGCCGCGACGCGGATGTGTGCGCGCACGTCGTCAGCGGCATACAAAAAATCCTTTTTCGCGCGAACGAATTAGAAAAAAAACCAGACAATAACGGTACGGTGGTGAGCGTCGGTGCGGTGGCGAACATCGGCAAAATGCTGATGGAATCTCTTGTTTTGTTATTTTCACTTTGTGGTGGTTCTGCACCGGCTTCTGGGCGAGTGGCCTACCTTTCGTTTATGCTGAGTGGTAATAATTCAACGAATTGTAAAGTTAGAGTTAATATAGTGGAGATTTTGAAAGTGTTGGTCCGGTGCTCGGACCGCGTGAATGGCGCACGCGCACTTGCAATCGAAATTTTGCGTGAGCAAAACGGAATTGCGTTGTCCAATCAGGGAACTGCCCATGACGTTTGTCGATTTAGTAAAACTCTAGTTCGACAGTATCTATCAATGGCGCAGGCGACAACGCGACTTGTTGAGGATCACATAATACTGTTGGATACGACCGATGGTATTGCTGAAGATATGAATCCTATTTTTCTTTTCTGTGAATTTTTGCGTGAATCCCAATCACCAAGTGTCGCGTTATATGGAATACGTCAATTGATGAACATCGCAATGAAGGGCAACTCTTTTCGGATCGGGTCAACGGCGGCTTCGATGATGTACGGCGTGTTGTCGACAATCGATGCGAAAACAGAAAATACGGAAAAGGAGGTTACGTACTTACTGAGTGTTTTGCACCTTTGTTCGAGAGCGTGCAATGAAAAGATAAAAGATCGTTTAGTATCAATTTATGGCGGTACTGATCGTTCTATCATTGAAAGTGTTTTGTCAGAAATTGTGACATCTTTGCGTAACGGCGCATTCACCAGCGCCGAAGTGATACTTAAATTCCTAACGCAATTATATACAGGTGATCTTGTGCATCCGGGTGCACGCGTGCTTGCACGTACTACGATCGAGCTTGTCGCCGGAGAAAAATTCATGCGTGTACGGGAAAATAAGATGAATGGCACTGAAGGTTTGAATAACGTTGCAAAAGGCTTGGTTGGTTTTTTAAATAAACATCTTGATGATAATAACGTTAAGTATGTGGATGATGCAATTGACTCAATAATGAAGGACCGTGATAATTCGTCTCTGCATAGACGACAGGGGGTCGTGATGTCTCTAGTTCAGCTGTTTCTTGATCAACAAAATGCCAACTTTTACGTGAAGAAAGTCCTTAGCAATCATGATGGGTGGCCGAACAAAGAAACTATGATTGGATTAATTAGTTCGTTGTATAATGCCAATTTCGACTATAATAATCGCGATATGATGTTGGTACGTTCCAACACGCCGAAGAGAATCAACTATAGTGTTCCCGACGGTATGCCTGGTAGGTATGTGGATGAAAGTTTTATTATTTGTGAAATTAAAACAGTAGTTGTCGTACGTCTCTTTGTGAATATTTTTGTTGGATTTATAAGCGAGCTGGGCGACAAGAAATATATGGAATTCGGCAAAATCAGGACGGAAATGCGGGATATTTTTGTCCATGTTTCTCGCCTATTCTACGGAACGAGCAGTGAGTCAAAAACGGAAATGATACCCCTACTAAAACCAATCCTCGAGTTAGAATTTGTCAAAAGCTGCCCTTGCACTGACTTTGATGATTGTGTGAAATACACGGTGAACTTTTGCAAAAGTCACACCGACCTTCTAAGCGAGGTCCACGGCACTATATTCAATCAAACCGTGGAACAGTCAGAACCAGAACCAAATCGCAAACGGCATGAAATGGAGGAGACAGCAAGTAAAGGATCGCACAATCGTCTCGTCCCAGAAGAGCGTGTTTCTCACTAAAAAGTTGGAATGTTGTTGGCCATACCCGAATAAAATGCCTTTCCGGCGTGACGACTATACGACTATAGTTGTACAGACTGGGAGGATCGTGCTGTTTTTTCGTAGGAATGGGAGTCTTCCTGCTGGATGTTGTTGGACGGAGCGTCTTTGTTGAACGCTATAATGGAGTTTGTGAGCGTGTATAGCAGTTTCGGTTAAGAAAGGCACAAAAAAGCATGGTAAAGTGCATCGCCGAGGGAAGGGAAAAGAGGCAAGATATTCCTGAGTTTTCGTTTGAGTTTAGCCCAAAATTTTTCGATGGGATTGAGGGCTGGAGAATAGGGAGG
>JAISXS010000096.1 GCA_031270385.1 Puniceicoccales bacterium
CCTCTGCAAACAACGGCAAGACAAAGACACCAAAATACAAAAATAAAACCAGAACCCCCCTACGCATCTAACCCCCCTGTCGGCGGGCAGAGTACCAGCTACATCGGTTGTGTCAACGAATTTTTAAAAATTTTTTCATAAAACCCAACGCTAGAATAGTTTTTGTACAAAACCCGTTAAACGCTTCCGCCAATCGGAATTACAGCAAAACCCCGATGAAAAGGACACGAAATGACATCACACTTTGAACATATCAGAGATAGTGGTCTTTTTCGCCGCTACTCAAGGACAACATGAGCCAAGCTTCAACTTTATAATCATCTTCTCCGAGAAAAGCACACTCTTCATTCCAAAAAACGGGAATTTTTCTGCTAAACATCGTCAAATAGAATGCTTTTCCCAAGTAAGATAACTATACTTTTCAGATACTTCCCATCTTTTGTACATGTATGCACATTGACCTGGCTACAATCGTCTCGCCTAAGAAAGACGTGCTCTTCCTTATAAAAAGGAAAATTTCTCAGTCAAATATCGTTGGATAGGATGCCCTTGTCGAGTGTGACGACTATAAACAGCAAGCCCCCTTACCACACTGCGTTTGCAGCATAGAGTGGTAATGGGACCTTTGTGTGGGAAATTTCAAAAACCATATCCGCCTGCACTCGCTTCTAACGTGTTGGACAACATGAAGGAAGTGTTTTGACTACGCCTGTCGTGACCTCCGGCTCATTTGCAAAAAATAAATCAGCCTTTTCCATAACCGTCGCCGCACCCTGAGCAGTTTTTATGATCCAACCAACAAACCCTGCACACATAAGAAACAGGAAGTCTTCTTCACCGAACACGGCCCACTGTCCGTCTCACAGCTTCAACGTAGACATGCCGCTGCCAAACACACCCACCTCCTCTGCAAACAACGGTAAAGCAAAGACAGCAAAATACAAAAACACGACCGAAACCCAACTGCGCACCCGACCACACATCGGCCACGAGGGTACGCGTTCCTCGGAAATTGTCAACGGGTTTTTAAAAATTTTTCACAAAACCCAACGCTGGAACAACCTTTGTGCAGAGCCTGTTAGACGCTTCTGCCAATCGAAATTACAACACACTGCGGCAAAAAAGACACAAATGAACAGTCAGAGATTCGGCGCTACTCAAGGACAACGCCGCCTTTCTTCTTCGGATTAAGCATTGAGTCGAGCTTCAGCTTTAGGGCATTGCCATAGTTGCCGTCGGATGCCCATTTCCCGGTTAACCCATGAATATCTTTCGCACAACCACGTTCAACTATGTCAAACCTCGGATCTAGACACGAACTATTAAGTGGCAATTTGGAGCCATAGGCCTTTAGGTGCTGAATATGGGCACGAATCCCATCCCTTATCGTGAAAAAACATGCACCACAAATATCGTAGCTGATGGTCCCGAGCCCGCAAAAATTATTCTGCGACGGCAGAACAGCGCCACCAAATCGCAGGAAATTCGTTTCGTGGCACATCTGAATGAATGCAACGTCGTGGCTCACCCCCTCATTCTTCGACTCCAAAATGTACGTCCTTATTATGTACACCAACTTTTGCGGCCCAATCTTTTTATTATACTCCCTAACGTAGTTGAACATCATTTCCTCCGTCGCAATACCCATCCCCATTATGGAATATGTAGCGTCGCTCACATCCGTTTTAGGTCGCGTCCGACCGCAATGGGCACACCCAATCGCTACCAATGCCACTAATAGCGCACCGAACAAAGTAATCTTCCTGAAAATTTTCATAAAACACAAAAAACACCATTAAAGAACAAACCTTGCCATTCCATCGGCATTGCCCAACACCCAATCAACGAATTATTCATTGTCAAACCAAACCGACAAATCTTGTAATACGGTGCCAGTCCCATTTGCTACGGCGCTCAGGGGGTCGCTGGATACCACAACCGGCAAACCGGTTTCCGTCGCAATTGTAGTGTCTAAATTTTCTATCATTGCGCCACCGCCGGCAAGAACTATGCCGCGATCAACGAGGTCGGACGATAACTCCGGTGGACACTGTTCCAACGCACCCCTAACAATATTAACTATCGCAGCAATCGGATCCTTCAACGCCTCCCTTATCTCCGTGGATGTTACAACTATCGTCCTGGGCAATCCAACCACGGCATCGCGGCCCTTTATCGACATGGAAGTCTCCGTATCCAACGGTGCCGCAGATCCGATGCGAATTTTAATATCCTCCGCCGTACGCTCACCTATTATTAAATTGTACTCCCTCTTGATATAGTTTATTATGCTGCGATCCATCTCATCGCCGCCAACGCGTATGCTGCGCGAAAAAACTACACCATTTAGCGATAAAATAGCGACTTCCGTCGTCCCACCACCTATGTCAACCACCATATTGGCCGCCGGTTCACCGACGGGAAGCCCAACGCCTATGGCCGCTGCCATCGGTTCCTGAATTAGTAAAACATCCCGCGCTCCAGCGTGGATAGTTGCTTCTTTCACGGCTCGTTTTTCCACTTCCGTTATCCCAGATGGGACAGCAACTATGACACGGGGAGGCACTAGCCGCATAGACTTCGATACCTTTCCTATAAAATAACGCAGCATCGCCTCCGTCACTTCAAAATCAGCGATGACACCTTCCTTCATCGGTCGTAGCGCAGTTATGCCACCCGGGGTCCTGCCAAGCATTTTTTTTGCCTCCAATCCAACGGCGCGTACACGGCGCGACGCCGTATACACGGCAACAACACTCGGCTCGCGCAATACGATCCCCCTGTCACGGACAAATACGAGTGTGTTGGCCGTACCAAGATCAATCCCAATGTCATGGGACCAAAATCCAAAAAGATTCGCGAAAAAATTCGTAATGACATTCTTAAACTTTACAGCCATTTGTACGATCGGCGGCAGCCTAACTAAACTACCATCTGCGGCAAGAAAAATTGTCTGCAAGATGAGCCTTCAGTTAAAAGTAATTAACTTCTCACCAGCAGAAGACATTTTGGCGCACATATTTCCACTTTTTATAAACCTCCATCTCCGCAGTTGGCGATGCGCTGGCCATTATCTACGACGTACTTAGATGGTACCAAAGTCGCTGTCAACCAATGTTTCACCGTTGTAGCCGATATCTCGCCGGCAAGCAGGCAACGTAACCAACAGAGACATAGCCCACCCTAAGAATGGCACGCTTTTTTTATAAAAAGAAAAACCCCCTCGCAAAATATCAGCGAACAAAATGCCCTTTTCAAGTGTGACAACTATATACACCAACGGGACCTATTGTTAACCCATCGGGGCGCAGAGCCCGCGTTGCCAAAGACATTACTCCTGGAAGAGACCAATCCACCACCCTTTGAGATGGTTGCTCTACTCAACCTCGCTATTTTCCTGGCGCACAGACTCGGACTCGGAAACCCTTTGCCTTTTTTATCTTCCTTACTCTCTTAAAATTCATTGCCATTTTCCATACATTTTCGAAAAGGGTTGTATAGCCTCGGGCAAAGCGCATTCTATCGTGTCGCGCGGGATACCCATACCTTTCAGTCTAAGTCTACGAACAATTTCTCTTGCGTCCATTGATTTTATATTTTCGAGTTTACGCTTCGTTTCTTCTTTGTCGTGGTAATCCGAGTGGTCCCACCTACTACAACTCTGATATTGTCAAGTACTATTTCTGGTATGAAATTTTCGTCCTTTTTGCCATATTTCGAAGTGGATTCTTCGCATATTTCTGCTATCCTGCACACCAGCTCAATGGCCATACCCTTATTTTCGTCAGTAACTTTGTGTCCGGATATGCCGGGCAAGACGTCTTCTGATTCTTCTTTTGTAGTATCGATTATAAAGCCATATTCCCCGCACAAGGCAAAAATTTTACGCCTCACTTCTTCTTCTTCTCTGACCAAAGCGCGATTCGTTGGACACCATTGCATTTTATCTACCATTTTTCTCCTTTTTCGATTTAAAGGCCGGGAACAACCCAAGACGCAATCTGTATGCCAATGATAGAATTGGTCAAACAAATTTTTCAACAAAAAAAAATACAAAAACGCCATACGAAAACTTAGTTTCATTGACGTATGTTCGTCCTATCGAAAAAAGCATATTGTTTTTCCATAAAAACAGGGCTTTTGCCACTAAATATCGTTGAACAAAATGCCCTTATTGAGTGTAATGCGGTTGTTTGCGAGCCGCACGGGAACAAAAACTGGCGCGATGGAGCGCTGATTACTACGAATACCATCGCAAGCGATGTAAATTACGGCAGGTAAAAATTTCATCGCATTTTCCACGCAAAAAATGCCGGACGATTTGTATATTTTCCTCTAGAGATCTGCAACCCAAGGACTTGAAATATGAAATTCTTTCCGTGTATATGGATGTCGATCAAAAATTTTCTAACAGGCTTCAGCCACGCGAACACTGATTTTTGATTAGGAAAGCAAACCAATGTAGTGTAAGTTTTTTCTAATACGTGTTCAATCCATTTCCTTTGCGATTGCGAGATGTACTTGTAGCGAAATTTATCGTCCTTTTTTAGTTCTAAGAATAATTTGCACATCTTGGAAAGCATCTCTGACTTATACTTCCACGTTATTCTTTGAAAAAAACCACCGCAGCACACAGTCACGCCAAGCCAGTATTCCTCGCGTAATGCTTCGTATTTTCCATATTTTTTGATAATTTTCAGTTGTTCAGTCGCTCTGTCGACAATTGCTATTGCACGTTGGTCTGTAAAACTTGAGCTGTTTCCCTGGGAACACCCCTCCTGTCTCCAATGGTATAATGGCTTTGGAACGATTACAATTCTTTTCGCGCGGCACAGCACTTCGGAAATGAACGGCGCATCTTGGTAGGATGCGCCACCGCTTTCCACAAACGGAATCTGGCGTACAAAATCAGCTCGATACAGGTATGACCATATGGAAGCGTGGTATGGATGCAGCAACGGACAGTCTTCTATTTTGAAAACACCCTTTGGCGCGTCCCTTGTCAAATCAAACAAAACCGTTTCGTCAGACCATAGTACCGCTAGTGCATCAGTACCGTTTACACCTGTCCCACCGGAATTATAAATGTAAACTGCGGCCTTTGCTACGTCGGCACGGTTTTTCTCCGCCGCCTCGTGGAGCAATTCAAACATATCAGGCTCTATCCAGTCGTCGCTCTCGACAAGTCCGATGTATTTCCCGGTCGCATGCGCGATACCGTTGTTATACGCATTTCCCACCCCACCCTTTGTTTGGTGTATCGCTACTATTCGGTTGTCTTGGGCTGCGTATTCATCTATGATTTTCACGCAACTGTCAGTCGATCCGTCGTCAACGAGCACGATTTCAATACTGCGAAGCGTTTGGCCAACGATACTGTCCAAACACTGGCACAAATACTTTTCTACATTGTAAATTGGAACAACAATCGACACCTTTGGGATGTCCCTACTTTCCACGATCATACAAAAATTTTCACCGCATCTTCCACGCGAAGAGCGCAGGACGATTTGTATATTTTCCCCTAGAAATTTGCAATCCAAGAATTTGAAATATGAAATTTTTTCCGTGTATGTGAACGTCGATCAAAAATTTCCTAACCAACTTTAGCCACACAAACACGGACCTTTGGTGAGGAAAGCAGATTAACAAAATGTAATTTTTCTTCAACAGGTGTCTAATCCACTCTTTTTTCGATTGCGAGATATGCTTGTAGCAGAATTTATCATCCTTTTTTAACTCCGAGAACAATTTGTGCATCTTGAAAAGCATTTTAAGCTTGTATTTGAATTTTATGTTCTGGTGAAAAAAATCGTTGCCGTTAAGCGCATGCAACCAATATTCCTCGCGCAATGCTTCATATTTTCCATATCTTTTGACAATTTCCAGCGCTTCCGCAAATCTATCAACAATTGCCATTGCGCGCTTGTCCGTAAAACTTGAGCTGTTTCCCTGGGCACCTCCCTCCTTTCTCCAGTGATATAGTGGCTTTGGAACAACCACTATTCTTTCCGCGCGGCACAACACCTCAAATACGAATGCAGTATCCTGATACGACGCGCCTTTGGTTCCAACAAATGGAATCTGTCGCATGAAATCAGCCCGGTATAGATAGGACCACGGAGAAGAATGGTACGCTGCCAGCAACGGACAGTCTTCTATTTTGAAAACACCCTTTGGCGTGTCCCTTGTCAAATCAAACAAAACCGTTTCGTCAGACCATAGTACCGCTAGTGCATCAGTACCGTTTACACCTGTTCCATTGGAATTATAAATGTAAACCGCGGCTTTTGCCACGTCGGCATGGTTTTTCTCCACAGCATTGTAGAGCAATTCGAACATATTTGGCTCTATCCAGTCGTCGCTCTCGACAAGTCCGATGTATTTTCCGGTCGCACGCGCGATCCCATTATTATACGCATTTCCCAATCCCCCGTTTGTTTGGTGTATTGGTACTATTCTGTCGTCGCGTGCCGCGTACTCATTGACGATTTTCCCGCAATCGTCAGTCGACCCGTCGTCAACGAGCACGATTTCAATGTCGCGAAGTGTCTGACCAACGATGCTGTCCAGACACTGTCGCAAATACCTCTGTATATTGTAAATCGGAACGACGATCGATACCCTTGGGATATGTTTGTTTTTTGCAATCATACGAAAAATTCCATCATATTTTCCACGCAAAAAATGCCGGACGGCTTGTGTATTTCCCCCTGGAGATCTGCAATCCAAGAATTTGAAATATGAAACTTTTTCCGTGTATGTGAATGTCGATCAAAAATTTCCTAGCCGACTTTAGACGCGCAAATACGGATTCTCGGCTGAAAAGATAAATTAATAAAACGTAATTTTTTTCCAATAGTCGCTCGATCCATTTTTTTTGTGATTGCGAGATATACTTGTAGCGAAACTTATCGTCCTTCTTTAATTCTAGAAATAATTTGCGCGTCTTGAAAAGCATCTCTAACTTATATCTCATATCTATACTTTTGCAGAATTCGCAGCAATCGAACGCGTGCAACCAGTATTCCTCGCGCAGTGCTTCGTATTTTCCGTATTTTTTGATAATTTCCAGTGCCTCTGTGAATCTGTCCACGCTCGCCATCACGCGCCAATCGGTAAAACTTGAACTATTTCCCTGGGAACATCCCTCCTTCCTCCAGTGATATAACGGCTTTGGAACGACCACCATTCTTTCCGCGCGACACAGTACTTCGGAGACGAATGGCACGTCCTGGTACGATGCGCCACTGCATTCCACAAATGGGATCTGCCGTACAAAATCCGCCCGATAGAGGTAGGACCACGGAGAGAAATGGTAAACCATTAGCAATGGGCAGTCCTCCACTTTAAAAACTCCCTTTGGCGCGTCTTTTGCCAGATCCAGCAAAATTTTCCCGTTACAACTCAATTTGTATGGAATGTCGGTCTTTTCCATTCCTGCTTCAGCAGGACGATAAATGTAAAATGGAGCCTTTACCACGTCAGCGTGGTTTTTTTCCGCCGCTCCGTAGAGCAATTCGAACATATTTGGTTCTATCCAGTCGTCGCTCTCGACAAGTCCGATGTATTTTCCAGTAGCACGCGCGATCCCATTGTTATACGCATTTCCCACCCCACCGTTTGTTTGGTGTATCGCTACTATTCGGCTGTCTTGGGTTGCGTATTCGTCTATAATCTTTCCGCAATCGTCGGTCGACCCGTCGTCAACGAGCACGATTTCAATGTCGCGAAGTGTCTGACCAACGATGCTGTACAGACACTGTCGCAAATACCTTCCGACATTGCAAATCGGAACAACAACCGATACCTTTGGAATACGCCTATTTTTTACAATCATATAAAAATCTCATTGCATCTTTCGCACAAAGAATGTCGGATGGTTTGTATTTTTTCACAAAGCGAAGCCCTAGCCGAATCCCTCATTTCTTCGCTAAAAAAAGTTATATCTTTGAACGTAGTATCCATAAACAAGTGTCACTTTCAGCAATTTCCAGTGCTTAACTTCGTCGTTGACATATCACACAAAAACAAAAAAAGCAAGAACTTTAGATAAAAAAATTCGGTAATTTCGAATGTCTACAACCTTTTTTATGGTTGTTACAATTATAGCTTTCTTACTCGAAGAAAGCATATTATTTTTTAATAAAAACGGAAATTTTCCGCCAAACATCGTTATATAGAATGCTTTTTTCAAGTAAGACAACTACAGATAGAATGCTTTTCTCAAGCAAGACGACTATGGTATCACGATAGTCCCATTCAAAGGCATCGCTCAAGTGTTTTGTGTAAACATATATTAAAAATGTTTGCAAAAAGTTTTGTAACAAGAATTTTTGTTGCAAATGGGAATTTTTGCTGCAGTGAAATCTTTGGTGGGGACGTAGCGTATCATTAGAGACACTGGCAGTATTACAGATGCATCCGCCGTAAAATGCGGAAGATGCGGTTGCTGCGCTCCCCCTGCGGCGGGGAAGCTGAAATGCTTGTATAGCCATCTTGCCTGAAAAAACATACCCCCTTTTCCAAAAAACGGGAATCTTTCCGCCAAATATCGTTATATAAAATGCTTTCCTCAAATAAGACAACTATAATCGTCACACCCGACAAGGGCATTTTAATCCAACGGTACTTAGTTTTTTTACCTAAAAAAAAACATATTGTTTTTCCATAAAAGCATGAATTTTCCGCTGGTGCGGCGTTGCACTTATAGCCATCACACTCGGCAAAGGCATCTTATCCAATGATACTTGGTGGGGGAGTTCTCCTTTTTACAAAGGAAAGCACGTCCTTCTCAGGCGAAATAGCTATAGAATGTTTTTATCAAGTAAGACGACTATAGTTATCTTACTTGAAAAAAGCATTTGTCTAATGACATTTATTGGCAAGGTTCACGTTTCTTAGAAAACAGGGGGCATGCTTTTCTCGGGTAAGACGACTATAGTTCTTCCAGAAGAACATTAAATTACGGAAGTAACGTTTTTCCCTGAAATAAAATCAGTGATGGTGTCTATGCTGGAGTTCAGTATGCGCCGTACGGCATCGGATGAGTTGAACGCTATGTGCGGTGTTACTATGACATTCGGTAGCTGTAGCAGCTTCGCGTTTACCAGGGAGGTTATGGCGACACTTTTATCGCTGTTTTTTACGACTTCCACGTCGTCTTTTATGATAACGTCCTCGTAGTCCAAAACATCCAACCCGGCGCCGCTGATCTTACCAGCTACAATCGCCTCATAAAAATCAATGGGAGAAATTAGCTCTCCCCGCGCCGTATTTACCAGGAACACGCCGTCCTTCATTTTTTCGATGGTTTCTTTGTTTACGAAATGGTAATTTTCCTTTGTCGATGGGCAGTGAAGCGCGATTATGTCGGCGGATCCGAGAAGGTCATCCATTGGAACGTATGTGCAAACGCCTTCATCTATTAATTTTTGATTCGGGAATGGGTCGTGGGCAAGGATATTGCACCCGAAAGCGCGGCATAATTTCGCGAAATGCCTACCAATGGCACCGGTGCCGATGACACCGACGGTTTTTCCGGACAAATCTATGCCCATATCCTCTCCAACGTTCACAACGCCATTTCTTAGCTTGTTGTTGGAAAATCCGATTTTTCGTGTTAAGCTAAGCATCAAGCCAACGGCGTACTCTGCGACCGTTATTTCACCGTATCCGCTGACATTGGCAACCTTTATGCCATGCGCCTTGCAATAATCTAAGTCAACATTGTTGTACCCAGTCGAGCGTGTGGAAATTAGTTTCAGGTTTTTGAAATTTTCCAAGACATCGGCGGAAAGTCTAGAATATACGAATGTCGAAATTATTTCCGCATCGGAGCAACGCTGAGTTACGTCTGTTGGCAGTTCATTTAGCCTTTCTGCGAACAGTACGCAATTTGCCAGACTATTTATTTTATTGTTTGCCAAATGCTGCCGCGTAATATCATCGACATCACTAAAGATTACTGTAAACACACTCCCCATGCGCAAGAATGTAATCTGGGTTGCGTTTTTTGCAATTACAAAGCGTGCTCGGCTCCGATTTTTATTTATTGACGAATGAAAAAATTATTTTTGACATTAGCCACCCCAGTCGGTCTTGCAACATCCGTTGAATTGTGGTACAATCGTGTGTGTGTTTTTTGTTTTAGATTGGGATACGCGGAATGATAGTAACTGATACCATAGAAGATATAAAGAAAACATTGGACGGCGTCGACACCGACACATTGGTCGTTTTCGACTGCGACGATGTTTTGACAACATTGAATGGTCAGCTTTGGAAGCGAAAGAATCACAAATTTTTCGCTGATTGGTGCGAGCGAAATTTTCCAGATTGTTCTGTGCACACGTTATACGAAGTTGCCAATTCCATTCTGGTGCTGAGTGAAAATCTTTTAGTGAACGAAGAAATGCCGAAAATTGTTGAAGGTTTATACGCGAAAAATGTGCAGGCATTTGTTCTTACAGCACTATCCATCAAACCAATAGCATCCGTGAGTGACCCTTTGAAGTGGAGAGTGGCCACGTTGAAAGAATTTGGCTATGACTTTGGGAAATTTTGGCCGTCGCTGGCCGACAAGCGTTTCGATGGTTTCGCCCACGACTATCCACCGGCATATAGTTCCGGCATCGTTTGTTCCGGGGAAATTCCGAAGGGAGAAAGTTTCACCGCGTTTGTAAAGTACTCTGGAATCAAGCCAGCGAGAGTAATATTCATAGATGACAAAGATGATACAATCGAAAATGTTGAGATGGCATGCCAAGCCCTAGCCATCGAATTCGTAGGTATACGTTACCTGGAAGCCGACAAAATCGTCTCCGACGTTCCATTTTCCGAAAAAATGTACGACTACCAGTTGGCTACAGTCACGAGGAAAAATGTATGGGTTCCGGACTCCGATGCCGCACGGCACTGCGGGATAACAACGCTGGAAACTAGTCCAACCTAAGTATTGCGCATTAAAAATTTTATAGCCATAGTACTCCACAAAGGCACCCTATTTATAGCCATCTTACCCGAAAAAAGCGCATCCTTTATTACAAAAAAACCGAAATCCTTCCGCTAAATATCATTAGACAGAATGCTTTTCTCAGGTAAGACAACTATAGGGTGGAGAAATTTTTTTACAAAAAACGTGCCCCCCCCCTAGACTGAGATGTCCGTGCTCGAAACTTCCTTTTTTCGTCGAATTTTTCGAATTTTGTAGCTTATTCCAACGAAAACAGCGTACAGCCGTCTTACCCAAAAGGAGCATACTATTTGGCGCTGTTGTGGACCGGAATTGACTGGGAAGCTGCCAAAAATTAACACAGCAGCTCCGGTTAAGAAAGGCACAAAAAAGCATGGTAAAGTGCATCGCCGCGGGAAGAGAAAAGAGGCAAGATATCCCTGAGTTTTCGTTTGAGCTTAGCCCAAAATTTTTCGATGGGATTGGAATCTGGAGAATAGGGAGG
>JAISXS010000072.1 GCA_031270385.1 Puniceicoccales bacterium
ACTCGGCCAAACGCGCTATTAGGGGTTTGGAGAACAGCGTTGCTAGCTCGTACGAAAAGGAGAAGCAAGCGATCAAGCTGTGGCAAGAGGGAAAGGAAAAACTCGAAGCAAAAGAAAAAGAGGTTGAGAAATTGCGTAATCGTGTGGAGGATTTGCAATCGGATCTCAGGAAAGTTGACGGGCAGTTACGGGAGGCGCGCTCCGAGACCTCGAAGGCTAGTGCTCTCAAAGAAGAACTGGAAGAATCAAAAAAGCGTGAAGATGACCTGTACAACGAGACCAGGCTCCTTAGGGAAGAGAATCTGAAGGAGATCGAAAAATATGAAGGTTTGGAGAATAGCGTAAAAAAGCTCAGCCGTGATGTGGAAAGATTGCAGAAAGAGCGTGATCAGGCGCGTGCTGATCGCGACGACAGTGTACGAGATTTGGGAAAAATGCGAGCTGAGGTCGACGAGCTAGAGGCACAATTGAAGCAAAGTTTAATAGAATTGGAAGAGGCGAAGGCAGGAACGGATGCTATGAGCGAATTGCTAGGTCGATCTGGAAAAATGGTCGTCGGATCACGCGAAGAACTTGGGAAAATGAAGGGGTATTTGGAGGATCTTGCAAAAGATTACGAAAGTTTCGGCGAAACCTATAAGGCACTCAATGCAAGTTACGAAAATGCTGTAAGTGGTGTCGACGAGTTGTGCCTAGAAATCAGCAATTTGGTCATTAGGAAGTAATATTAGTCACCTTACTCGGGAAAGGCATTCCGTCCAACGATATTTGGTGGAGAGATTGCCGTCTTTGCGGTATGCTTTTCTCGGACAAGGTGGCTGTGCGTGCTTGTTTGTAGTCATCTTCCCTGAGAAAAACATACCCCCCTTCTCCAAAAAAACGGGGATCTTGCTGTCAAGTATCGTCAAATCAGAATGCTTTTCTCAAGTAAGACAGCTATAGTCATCTTGACCGAGGAGAGCATATTACCTTTTCACAGAAGCGGTAATTTCTCCACCAAACATCGTCGGATAAGATGCCCCTGTCGGGCGTGACAGCTATAACAAAAAAAGTAGGGACGTCGAAATATATAACTGCTTCACTTGAGAGGGGCGTGTTTTCCTTTATAAAAAGGAGAACTTCTCCACCAAGTATCGTTGAATAAGATGCCTTTGCTGAGTGTGACGGCTATAGTTGTCTTCCCACCTGAGAAAAACATTCTATAGTTGTCTTACTTGAAAAAAGCATTCTGATTTGACGATACTTGGTGGCAAGGTTCCCGTTTTTTGGAGAAGGGGGGTATGTTTTTCTCAGGGAAGATGACTATATTTAACGACATTTGACGGAAAGATTCGTGTTTTTATGAAAAAAAATACGCTTTCTTCAGGTAAGATAACCATAGTTATCTTACCCGAAAAAAGCATCATATTTTTCAATAAAAGCATGAATTTACCGTTGTCGCGTCGTTGTATTTTCATGCCTTTATCAATCAAGATGATTATATAGTTGCCTTACTTGAAAAAAGCATTTTATCTAACGATGCTTAGCAGAAAAATTCCCGTTTTTTGGAATGAAAGGTGTGCTTTTCTCGGACAAGATGACTATATAGTCATCTTACCCAAAAAGAGCAGATTGGTTTTCCATACAAGCAGGAACTTTCCGTTGGTGCGTCGTTGCACTGGAATGCTTTTGTCAAGCAAGACGGCTATATAGTCATCTTCCCCGAGAAAAGCACACCCCCTATTCTAAAAAAACGAGAGTCTGCCCGCTAAATATCGTTAGGCAGAATGCTTTTTTCAAGTAAGATAACTATAGTACGAAAATTCCCTCGGGTGTGATCTTTCAGTCGATCATGCGTTTCCGATTGAGTGTGTCACATACGGGTTTTTTTCGGACGGTTGGGTGGTTTCGCATCTCAGCTGCAGTGTGTTGGGTACTGTCTGTGGGCTCTGAGGCTGGAGTAAATTTTTTCATATTTTTTTGCCGATTTTTTCCACGAAAAATCATTTTTCATGGCAAGTCTTTGCATCTTCTCGAAGTGTTTACCGCAATTGTAGTATGTCGCGCACGCACGTTTAATGGCGTTATATAGTGCCAGTGGCGTCAAGTCATCGAAGACGAATCCTGTGCCTCTTCCGGAAACCTCGTCATAGTTTCTTACGGTGTCACGTAACCCGCCTGTTGCACGCACAATTGGCAACGTGCCGTATATCGCCGAATACATTTGATTCATGCCACAGGGTTCATACCTGCTTGGCATTAGGAAAAAGTCGCTTCCACCTTCGATGAGGTGTGCCAGGGCAGCATCAAATCCGATTTTCACGGCGATCCTTTCCGGAAAACGGTTGGCAAGTTCAACAAACCTCCGTTCCAAGTTGCCATCTCCGGATCCGAGCGCAATGAATTGAATGGCCATCGTCGCCACCGCATCCGGCAAAATATCGCAGAGAACGTCCAAGCCTTTTTGCTCGAAAAACCTTGAAATTACGGAAAAAATCGGGACGCCCGACTCGACGACTAGTTTCATATCCGCTTGAAGCTTTTGCTTACAAACACTTTTCCCGCCCATGGATTTTGATGAAAAATTTTTCGGCAAAAATTTGTCAGTTTCCGGATTCCATATTCCCGTGTCAACGCCGTTGCAAATGCCAATCAAATCATTTGCCCGATAGCGAAGAACATCATCCAGACCATATCCGTAGGCACTGGTCTTTATTTCCTCGGCGTATGTTTCGCTGACAGTGGTAATTTTATCCGCAAACTGCAGAGCTCCCTTCATCACATTGATCGATCCGCATGCTTCCATGGCGAAGGGATGCCAGTAATGATCATATAAACCGGCAAATTTCAGCAATTCCCTTGGAGCATACCCATGGTGAGCCATGTTGTGAATTGTAAAAACAGATTTCGTATCACCCAAGATTCCATGCCTGGTATGCATTTTTAATAATACGGGAATTATTCCGGTCGGCCAGTCGTTTGCATGGATTACGTCAGGAGCCCAATTCAGGAATGGACACATGTCGATCACCGCCCTGCAAAAGAATGCAAATCGTTCCCAGTTATCCCAATAACTTCCTCCGCCATCCCCATATATTCCGGGTCGGCAGAAATATTTATCGAATTCAATGAAATACACCGGCACTGTTTTATATTTTGCTTGCAACAATCTAGCAAATTCCACGCCATACCCCATATTCACAATCATCGGACCATTAACTGCTTTCCAAACGGCAGTATGTGTTTTGACATCGTATTTCGGCAGGACGATGCGGACATCGTGGCCTATTTTTTTCAAGGCAATTGCTAGCCCAGGAACAACGTCGCCAAGCCCGCCAACCTTGTAGTAGGGATCGCATTCAGACGTTGCCATCAATATTTTCATGTAATTGATTGCCGTGTAACAAAAACAAATACTTTTACAAGAAGTAAATTTTGCATTTCATCGAATGTCCGCGGCAAATATAGTCATCTTCCTCGAAAAAAGCACACCCTCTATTCCAAAAAACCGGAATTTTTCGCTAAATATCGTTATATAGAATGCTTTTTTCAAGTAAGATAGCTATATTGAGACCATTTTCAAACAATTATAAACAATTACCAAAATGCACGGTTTTTATTGACAATATATATCACAGAAGTACAGTTTAAACACCGCAACCAGAAGGGATGGAAAATGTTTACTACTACTAACAATTTTCGATAGATACTGACAGATCAACATAGCCAGCAACTAGAGGACTCGAATCCGGAACCAGCGTCATTCGGCGAAAAACACAAAGTCGACAGTCATGCCACGCAGAATAACACAAATCTCAATAATCAAAATCAAATAAACAAGAATGCCATGGATAGGAATACACGCAACCGGTATCTTCATGCACAACCTGCATACACAGGAAGACCGCAGTTTGTACGTTATAGCAGCTCCGGTTAAGAAAGGCACAAAAAAGCATGGTAAAGTGCATCGCCAAGGGAAGAGAAAAGAGGCAAGATATCCCTGAGTTTTCGTTTGAGTTTAGCCCAAAATTTTT
>JAISXS010000079.1 GCA_031270385.1 Puniceicoccales bacterium
CCTTCGCTTTGTGATTCTAGAAATACTTTACTACCTTTTCTCTCAGATCTTTCGAATAGTACATCTCGCTCTCGCCTACTATATTTTTAAACGCCCTCGTCAAGGGGAATTACTATATAATTCGATATTGGTGCTTGGTTGTTTTTGTTCTGAAAATTTGATTGCATTGTATGCGAATTCGTTGAAAGTCTGCCACCTCGGTGATAACTCGTGATTGCATAGAAAAGATCAAAAGTTCCGTTAACATCTACGATATCGTTGCGCCATACGTTGCCTTGAAGCGATGCGGAACGAATTGGCGCGGGTTAAGTCCATTTAACCAGGAGAAGACTCCATCTTTTTTTGTCATGCCGGGAAAGAGCATGTTTCGCTGTTTCAGTTCTGGCAATGCCGGCGACATTTTCCGATTCATCCAATTAATGGAAAATGTGTCGTTTGCCGAGGCAGTTGAGATGGTCGCGAACCGTTTCAGTATTCCCGTTGAATACGAAAAGACCGCGACACATGGAGATAGGCCCTACGGCCGTAAGGCACTTTTCGATCTGCATGAATTGGCGTGCAATTTTTTTGTTGAAAACTTCAATGCCAGCGATCCCGATGGCGAAAAAATTCGCCGCTACTGGACGGAGGAGAGGGAATTTTCATTGGATGTGGCTAAAGAGAATTGCATTGGCTTCGGTGGAGACAGAGGGAAATTTTTGATGAGTAGAATGCTAGCCGCAAAATTTTCGCCGGCGGCGATACGTGCCAGCGGGATTTTTTACCACAGGGAAAATGACCCCGACTTGAGCAATGGCATTTTGCGCTTCAACTCAAGGTTAACTATTCCCATCCGCGATGTCCAAGGACGTGTCGTCGGATTTTCTGCAAGATTCATCGATGGCATAAGCCGACCAGGCGATTTTCCGGACGCAAAATATATAAATTCCCCGGACACGGAAATTTTTCACAAGGGCAGTTTACTGTTCGGCCTCCACAGAGCTCGTCAGTACCTGGAGCCAAATGGCGTATTCTGGATGGTTGAGGGGCAATTCGATGCCATGCGTTGCTGGAAAAATGGTATAAATACAGCGATTGCACCCCAGGGCACTGCCATTACGGATTTTCAACTCAACGCCATGCGTCGGCATACAGTCCATCTCAACTGCATGCTGGACGGAGATAGCGCCGGGTTGAAAGCGGCGGAACGCATGCTCCCAATGGCAATTGCAAGCGGATTGGATGTAAAATTTTTTATATTACCCGACGGCAACGACCCAGATAGCTACTTTCGCGAAAACTTTAGCGACAAATTTAGGTCGTTGCAGCAGGGTGCGATGACACAAATTCAATTCCTTGTCAATAGATTTCTGCCAAACAAGGACAGTGTCACGGCCCAAGAAAAAGCCAATTCCATGGCCAGAATATACGAAGTAATTGCCATGGCGGAATCATCCGTAGCGAGGGAAAGTTATTTGGCCGAACTTTCCGTGGCAGCAAACTTCGATCGGAGCGCAATTTCTCAAGATTTTAGATCTTTTACAACAAAAAGAAAATTCTCCCCGGTTCCACAGCCGGAGGTGCACAGTGAACACAAAAATTCGGACAAAAAATTATCAAGCGCCGAAGGTCAGTTGCTTGCAGTTGTGCTGGTTGACGACAAAATCGCCATTGCCCTATCCCATATCATGGAACAGCCATTTTTGCAGAATTTACACTCCGATGAAGGAAAAATATTGCTAAAGGTATTGAATGAAGTTAGAAATTACAGCTGGGAGGGAATATCTACGCTGGACGACCGAAAATTATTTTCCGATGTGGAGAGAAATGTTGCATATGCCGTTGTCGCTGATCTGGACGAAAGATGCGATCGCATTGATATCTCCGATATGTGTGTAAAGAAATTGCACTACAACTTCGTTCGTGGCGAAATCGAAAAAACTAATGAGCAATTTCGAAAAATTTCTCTTGACGAAAGTGATGCGATAAGAACTCTGCAGAAGCATAGGTTATATTTGCGCGGCGAGCTAAGACATCCACCGCAAGTTTTTTGGTCGTAAGGTGCAATGACAAAATATAGTAAGGAGAGTGTTGACGCAGCACAGGTGACTGACGCCAACGCGAGAATTCAATCACTCATACGAACCGCGCGCCAATGCGGGTACGTGTCGCTACAGGACATTAACGAAACTTTGCCAGGAGTGCTGGCCAACTCTAAAGAGGCTGAAAACATAATCAATATCCTGGAAAATCTCAACATTGAGATTCTTGATACCGAAGAAATTGAACAATACCACAGCCGGATTGAGGAGGAGATGGCCGCCCCGAAGCCGCCGTCCAGTGACAACATCGAAGATCCTGTCCGCATGTACTTACGCCAGATGGGACAAGTTCCGTTGCTAACAAGGGCGGAAGAGGTCGCCATTTCTAAAACAATAGAGCGGGAAGAATTGCGAGCCCAGGACGAATTGTTCTCCATTCACTTGACTGCGGAATTCCAAATAGATTTAGCAGAAAAACTGTTGCGCCGCGATGAGAGGTTTGACCGCATAGTCCTCGACAAAAAAATAGAAAGTAGGGAGGCCTATTACACGATGCTTGCCAGGGCGGTCCAGGATAGTAAAATGCTGTTCGCTAAGGTCAAGGAGTCGTGGAAAAGCTACCAAGATGCCAGAGAGTGCGACGATGAGGAAAGGATAAAGACCGCACGGGCACGGTTGAAACAATTTCAAAACCAACTGAAGACCGTCTTGAAACGTTTTTGTTTCAAGATGAAGATTTTTGAAGAACCACTGGTGAAATTGCGTCCGGATATTAGGCAAATTTCACAATTGTACGCTGATTTGGAAAGAGCGGAAAAAGCGCTGGAGAATGGCGATAAATTGCAAAAGGAAGTCATAGACAGAATAAACAAAGCACTTCTAAAATTTGAGATCAAGCATGAGGCTGACCCTAAGCGCCTAGTCGAAATATCAAAAGCTTTCAAATTCCACATGAACGAAGCCTATAAGGCGAAGCGGGAAATGGTGGAAGCGAACCTTCGACTTGTTATAAGCATTGCAAAAAAATATACCAATCGCGGATTGTCGTTTTTAGATTCCATCCAGGAGGGCAACATGGGCCTCATGAAAGCGGTCGAAAAATTCGAATACCGTCGTGGATATAAATTTTCTACATATGCGACTTGGTGGATAAGGCAGGCAATTACCCGCTCAATTGCTGACCAGGCAAGGACGATAAGGATCCCTGTACACATGATCGATTCGCTCAACCGAGTTATGCAGGCACAGAAGCAACTTACTCAGGAACTCGGCCATGCTCCGACGGCGGAGGACATCGCCAAAGAAGTAAAAATGCCACTTGAACGCGTACAAACAATAATGAAGATGGCGCAACAGCCAATTTCTCTACAAAATCCAGTCGGAGACAGTGAAGACTCAACATTTGGGGATTTTATTGAGGACAAAAATGCAGAAAATCCGTACGACATCACCGCATTCAGCCTGCTACGCGACAAAATAGGAAATGTTCTGGACAGCCTGACGCCGAGGGAGCGGGAAGTTTTAATGCTGCGCTTCGGTTTAAATGACGGCTACAGCAGAACGCTAGAGGAAGTTGGCCAAATGTTCAATGTTACACGGGAAAGAATTCGGCAAATAGAAGCCAAGGCATTAAGGAAGATGCGGCACCCAACGCGGATCCGCCAGTTGCACGGATTTTTCGACAACGAGCTACAATCCGAGGGCCCAGGGTTTGAAAACTTTGTCACCGACGAGGAGTGAGGATTGAAAATTTTCTTTTCTGTGAGAAAAAATGCGCTCCTTCCAATTGACGCAGCTATAGTCATCTTCCCCGAGAAAAGCACATTCTCTATTCCAGAAAAACGAAAATTTTTCGATAAATATTGTTAGATAAAATGCTTTTCTCAAGTAAGATAATTATATGCAGTGGATAATGCGTGCGCGCGGGATGTTACTGGATTTTACTATTTACAATCATCCACAACCGCGTTAGAATCAGTGTGTTAGCTATGGCATCCTACGACAGTACGCTCAATTCCTACTTGAAAATAGCTGGAAATAAAATAGGAAACAAATTGTTTTTGGATAAAAACGGCCTTTGCGTCATGAAAAAGGGTGACACAAACCAGGAATACGCCATAGAATTGCCAAACGATAGTGAAGCTGTTTACTTTTATGCGCCAATTTGCAAAGTTCCATACGAATGCAGTGAAGAATTTTTCGAAAAAGTACTGGAATTGAACCTCTGCGGCATCGAATATAGTCAGGCGACATTTGGACTGGATGCGAAGACACAAAATATCGTTTTGTCATATGCCCGATCCATGGACACCCTGGATGAAGTATCGTTTTCTAATGTTTTATGCAATTTTATCAAGACAGTGGATAGGGCAAAACGCGACCTCACAAAAATTACGTCCACACTCATCGAACAAACCACGCTGATAAGGGACGACATCGATATGGAAATGCGATCCTACGGTCCCGCAATGGAAGCTGATGGATTGAAAGCATAGGCATTAATATTTTTATTGCGTAAAATGCACATATTTTATCATAAATGTGGCGGGAGGTATGAAGTATTGTGCCGCATTAGTAGTCGTTGTCGTCGCCGTAGTGTGCTGTACTCAGAGTTTCGGTGAGTGCGCCGCTGCCGGTTTCCCAATATCAACGCAAACTTATCAGGCATTGGAAGCCGGACAAAACTTGTCATTAAGCGGCATTCTTAGGCACAGAATCTCCGTATCGCCATTTAATTTGATTGCCACTGTGCTGTTCTTGTGTGCAATCGTGCATACGTTCCTTGCATCAAAATTTTCAAAATTGGCGGATCGAATTGCGGAAAAAAACATCGAAAATGATCCTAGAAAACACTTCACTTCGACGGTATTCCATTTTTTCGGCGAGGTGGAAGCAATTTTTGGGATTTGGGTGCTGCCGTTGATCTTCTTTATGGCCGTCCATTTCGGATGGCACGCAGTTGGGCACTATTTTAACTCCGTTATAAATTTCACGGAGCCAATATTTGTCGTCGTCATAATGGCAATGGCTGCAACGAAGCCGATTCTAGCGCTTTCGGAGTCAATTCTCGAAAAGGTCGCCGCTTTCGGACACGGAACTGTGGCGGCGTGGTGGATGACAATCCTAATTATTGCGCCATTCATGGGATCTCTTATCACCGAGCCCGCGGCAATGACAATCGGGGCTATGCTATTGGCAAAACAATTTTATAACCTGAACCCATCGAGGAAACTGCGATACGCATCCCTCGGATTGCTATTTGTGAATGTTTCCGTTGGCGGCACGTTAACACCATTCGCCGCTCCTCCCATACTCATGGTCGCAAACAAGTGGCATTTGACAATCGGCAAAGTCTTCACTATGCTAGGAACCCACGCCATTATCGGCGTTATCGCAGGAACGTTACTATACTACGCGATCTTCAGGAAAGAATTTTTGGCATTGCAAGAAACAACAAGTGCTGTGTGCCCCAGTGAGCCATCGGAGAGAAAAATTCCAGTGATTGTCACTATGGTTCACTGTGTATTTCTTGGGTGGACAGTAGTAAATTTGCATACGCCAGCGCTGGTGGTAGCGGGCTTTCTATTCTTTTTGGCGTTTATTAGAGCCACAAAACAATGCCAGGATAGCGTAGATTTGAAATCCCCAGTGCTCGTGGGATTTTTTCTTGCGGGACTGGTCACGCACGGTGGCTTGCAGGAATGGTGGATATCCCCAGTACTCGGAAGTCTAAAGGAAATGTCGCTATTCATTGGCTCCACACTATTGACTGCGTTCAACGACAATGCGGCCATAACTTACCTGTCATCTCTAGTTTCGGAATTTTCAACTAATCAATCGCTCCAAAAAGCCGTATTATCCGGTGCTGTTACAGGCGGTGGTTTGACTGTAATCGCCAACGCCCCCAATCCAGCTGGCCAAAACATTTTAGCAAAGTACTTCGATGGCGGAATTTCACCACTGTCACTACTTTTCGGAGCCGCCATACCGACCGTGGTAGTCGCACTTTCTTTCAATCTCTGGTAAAAAATCATAAATTGTCTTACTCGAAAAAAGCATTCCATCAAACGACATTTGACGGAAAGATTCACGTTTTTATGAAAAAAATACGCTTTCTTCAGGTAAGATAACTTAGTCATCTTACCTGAAAAAAGCATATTGTTTTTCCATATAGCTATTTCGTCTGAAAAGGGCGTGCTTTCCTTTATAAAAAGAAGAACTTCCCCACAAAATATCGTTGGATAAGATGCCTTTGCCGAGTGTGACGGCTATAAAAGCACGAATTTTTCATTATAGCTGTTTCATCCAAAAAGGGCGTGCTTTTCTTTATAAAAAGAAAAATTCTTCAGCTAAGTATCGTGGACAGAATGCCCTTGTCAGTGTGACGACCACATTTAGCGAGTGTGTTTTGATATTTTCTAAATTTTTATACTTGCCTTTTCTTATGTTAAAATGCAACAATTTGTACACTATGTTAATGAGATTTCGTTTCTATTTGATGCTAGTGGTTGTGATGTTGTTTGTCGAAAATTCTGCAGAGCATTGCTATGCCGACGAGTCGTACAAAAATGTGAGTGATCTATCACAGACGCACGAAAGTAGTCAGGGAACCAAAGTCGATCAGAGTTTTGAAAAAGCGTTCAAGAGGTTTTCCAAAGCCGCAGAGCAAGGAGACGCTTCGGCACAAAACGAACTTGGGCAAATGTACTATAGCCATAGTACTCCACAAAGGCACCCTATTTATAGCCATCTTACCCGAAAAAAGCGCATCCTTTATTACAAAAAAACCGAAATCCTTCCGCTAAATATCATTAGACAAAATGCTTTTCTCAGGTAAGACAACTATACAACGGCAAATTCGTCGGTCAGAATTTTGAAAAAGCATTCGAATGGTTTTCCGAAGCCGCGGAACAAGGAGACGCTAAAGCACAACGCTACCTTGGGATGATGTACCTCCGGGGCTATTCTGTCGATCGAAATTTTAAAAAGGCGTTCAAATTGTTTTCCAAAGCTGCAGAGCAAGGGTGAGCTCCGGCCCAAGACGAGCTTGGGCAAATGTACTACAACGGCAAATTTGTCGAGCAGAATTTTGAGAAAGCGTTTGAATGGCTTTCCAAGGCCGCGGAACAAGGATTCCCACTGGCACAAGACGAACTCGAGCGAATGCACGACAACGGCGAACTTGTCAATCAGAATTTCGAAAAAGCACTCGAGTAGTTTTACAAAGCCGCAGGATATGGGTATGTCGTAACACAAAACGAGATCAAGAAATATAGTCATCTTACCCGAAAAAGCACATCCTCTATTCCAAAAAAACGGGAATCTTTCTGCTAAATATCGTTAGATAAAACGCTTTTCTCAAGTAAGACGACTATATATAGCTATTTCGTCTGAGAAGGGCGTGCTTTCCTTTATAAAAAGGAGAACTTCCCCGCCAAGTATCGTTGAATAAGATGCCTTTGCCGAGTGTGACGGCTATAATTGTCATACTCGACAAAAGCATTCTGCTCAACAATACTTAGCCGAAAAATTCTTTTTTCTATAAAAAACAATACGCCCCTTTTAGGTAAGATGACTATAGCCGCCCGGTTCCTAGCGAAAACGTCCATAGCGCCGGTTACGACGGGTTTGTTCGATGAAATAATCAAGAGATTTTCTAAATTTTTCCTGGCACTGGCGACAATTTTCGATAGCTGCTATGCGAATGTTCCGATAATACTCCGGAAATGCGCAAAAATTCTCCCAAACGACGCCATCTTTTCGCAGTTCATCCAAAATATCTACCGGATATGGATTTGCGCTGGCATTCAAATCCGGCAAAACTGACATCCCTGCAGGTGTCATCTTTCCTGATTTTATCAGTAATCGTACATGGTGTTTATTGACTTCGCTCCATGAAGTTTTTTTCGATCGCGGGCTGAAACGCCGCGAAACAGTATTCTCATCGTACCGCTTGACTATGCCGTCGATCCAACCGAAACATAGAGCTTCTTCCAGCGCCTCGATGTATGGGACATGAGGTTTCCCTGTGCATTTGTGCGGACAGAGTAACCAAATTTCACTCTTTGTTTTGCCATTCTCTGCCAGCCAGGAACGCCATTCGGCCTGCGATTTTGGATAAAAATATTCGCGCGATGCCATAAATTCTCCGACGATTAACCAAAACGACGACGAAAAAAATCTGCAAATCGATGTGGATCCGAAAAAAACGCGGAACCACTCACAAAAACATCGGCATCGGAAACTAAACCTAAAGTTTCTATCGCTATCCCTCCGTCTACGGAAATTTTATAGGACAACCCTGACTCTTTTCTCAAAGCCACTAGCGTTCGTATTTTTTCACACACCGATGATAAAAATTTTTGTCCGCACCTTCCTGGCTCAACGGCCATTACAAGCACAGCATCGAGGTTCGGTAAATATTTTTCGATCGCAGACACAGAAGTCCCTGGATTGATGGCGATTGCAACTTTGCAATGCGATGTCTTTACATATCCCAACACTTCTTCGACCGGCGAGACCGATTCCAGATGGAATGTCACCATGTCCGCACCGGCGTCGACAAAACTTTTGGCCAATGTGTGCGGAGTTTGCACCATCAGGTGAACGTCGAGGAATAATTTTGTAATTCTTCGAAGATCAGAAACCAGTCCCTGGCCAAATGTTATCGCCGGAACAAACATGCCATCCATAACGTCGATATGCAGCCACTTCGCTGAAAACTTTTCAATAATTTTCACCCCATCGGCGATGAAACAACTGTCCCACGCCAGTATCGAAGGTGCCAAAATTTTACTGTTTCCCGGCACAGACACCACCGTTACCATGGATTGCAGACAATTTCACAAATTTTTTCCGCCAACTTTTCCGTCAACTGCGGCATTATCTGGTGCTTCGCCCCTTGATAATCTCCTTCGCCATGGCATTCAACTGAATCGGAAACACTGTAGTCGCTAAAATAAACCTTCTCCGTCTCGCTATCCCTTAGCGTGCAGACAACGGTCATCTTCACATCAAAGGAATGCGCCTGGACAGTGTCATTTCTGCTGGTCGTGGCAATGGATTGCCCGAACTTCGTGATCGTTATTTCCAGAATTGCCGCATTGGATGGCGACGGCGCTATTTCCAAATTCGTCTGATTTACCAACTTCGACCGAATCTGCTTCGTGAGCAATGCCTGCGCCTGCGGTGCGAAGGAATCGTTCTTTACCGGTGCAACGTATATCCGATCAAACGGCAGATCAGACCCAGAGCCTTTTGAATAGTGAGCACACCCCTGTGTTAACGCAAACAGACCAAGGCACATTACCAAAAATACACGGTTCCTGAAATTTTTCATTTTTCCATTTGCAAACTTACAATCAAATCAACAATCCGTACGCAAACCGTAAAATCACTAAAATGTCTTCTGTGGTCCGATCTGTAGAAAACTTTCATCCGGCTTTACGACATCTGGGTTTGAGGTTTTTTTGTCGAAAACATCGTCGTGGTGGTTTATCCTTACCAAGTCGGTTGGGAATTCAATTGCGTTATCGTCTCCGGATTCCGTTGCGGCAACGATTTGTTCGTTACTCGGACGTTCATAGCGGCCAAACAACACATCGACGGGTGTCTTTTTCGGCAAATTTCCATCCCTGATGTACTGAATCCTTTCCTTTGCTTTCGCTTCAATATCCGATCCGGGCAGGGACTTGGCAGACTTTTTGTACATTATCACCGCCGCTTTCGCGTTATTCCTGGCATTAAAGTAGAAATCCCCGATGAGCAATTTACTCTCCGCCAGCCTAGCCTTCATAGCACTCTGTACAGCCTTCGCCTCATCTGCTCGCTCGTGGTTCGGGTATAGTGTCAAAAAATCCTCGTAGTAATTTATCGCCAATCGCGTTGCTCCCTGGTCGTAGAGCGGGCTTTTTACCATACCGGCGTAGATTTCACCAAGCTTGAGATACGCCTCCGGAGCGTATTCTGAGTATGGATAGTCGTCAATCACCCGCTCAAACGCTGCAATTGCATCCGTAATTTTGTTCGCGTTGAAGGCAAATTCGCCCATGTGCATCAGTGCCAACGTCGCCACGTCACCGAATGGGGCGTTGTCGATTATATTTTTATAAAAGTTTATGGCGGCCTGGTAATCTTTGAACCCAGGAATTACACCGAAAAATTTTGGCTGTTCGCGATTTTTTACCAGCCGTGCTATTTCGAACCCCTCGTGCAAGACTTCGTTGAAGCGGGAATACTTTGGATATTTCTTAATTATTTCATCAAACGCCTTGAAAGCCTCTTTAAATTTCCCCCGTTCGACCTTTATCTTTCCCGTTTGAAAATATGCTTCCGGGGCAAAGATTGAATCCGGGAATTTTTTGTATACGTGCTCGTATTTCGACAGCGCTGTTCCGTGGCGATTCTCTTCCTGTGCCAGCCGAGCATCGTTCATGATTGTTAAAACTTCGTTCGATTCTTTCGCGAACTGTGTTGCCATGTCCGGTGTCGGCCGCCACCCTGATTCGCTGGTCCACGTCAACCCGGCCATAGCACCCGCCGAAGCGATAAAAATAAACAATAAAAAAAGAATACACTTTCGCATGAATTTCAGAACTTTAGTATGGCTGCCCCCCAAGTCAATCCCGCGCCAAACCCCATGGACAAAATTTTTGATCCTCTCCTGATTTTTCCGCTTTTAACAAATGTATCCATGGCGATCAGACAAGACGAGGCGGACGTATTGCCGTACTTGTCAACGGTTATGCAAATTTTTTCATCGAAAACCCCAAGTCTTTCCTGCAACGCCGTTATTATGCGCAAATTTGCCTGATGCGGGACAACAAAATCTATTTCTTCGATTGTCATGTTGTTGCGGCTGAGAATTTCCTGGGCACAACTTTGCATCACGAGTACAGCCTCCCGGAAGACATCCCTACCTGACATCCTAAGAAAATGTTTCCTATTTTCGACAGTTTTGAAGCTCGCAGGCTCCTTTGAGCCACCAGCTGCCAAAAACAATAGTTCCCAAAGACCTCCATTTGCGCCGAGAAGCACGTCAACGATGGAATTTTCCTCTCCGTTCTCAGTCACTGAAAGCACCATGGCCCCAGCCCCGTCGCCCAATAGGACGCACGTTGCGCGATCTTGCCAATCAACGACGGATGACATTTTATCTCCACAAATCAACAAAATGTTTCTGTACTTTCGTGACCCAGTCAGCAGAGAACTTGCGAGCTCAATGCCGTATTGGGTTCCGGAGCAGGCGACGTTGTAGTCGAAGCACGGTATATTCGAAAGTCCAAGTTTGCTTTGTACGATGACAGCCGTCGATGGAAACGGCATATCCGAAGTAATCGTGCCGACAAGAATCAGGTCGATGTCATTTCGTGAAATTTTTGCGCTTTCCATCGCTCGCTGTGCTGCGAGCACGCAGAGGTCCGATGTTGCCTGATTATCGGCTGCAATCCTTCTTTCTTTAATACCAGTTCTCGTCTGAATCCATTCATCGGAAGTATCAACCATTTTTTCCAACTCATTATTCGTCAAAATACGCTCGGGCACATAGGAGCCAATGCCGGATATTTTAACAAATCTACCACTATCTTTAGTTCTCATTTTTACGTAGCCCTAGGAAACCATAGAATTCACCCTCCCTATGGAATCGCTCAGGGCATGCTCATTACCTACTCCCACTAACCTAAATGTCAATAGCAAGGCGTAGGCAACGGCTTCCACTGAGCTAGAACCGTGCGACTTCACAACCGTGCCATTCAATCCCAATAGCGGAGCCCCTCCATATCTGTCTGCTGTCAAATCCTTTCCCATATCCCTGAATGCACCACCAGCTAAAAATGCACCCAGCATGCGTAGCAGGTTTTTTTTCATTCGCGCCTTCACATAATTTTTTATCGTACCGGCCAGCGCTTCGATAGTTTTCAACAAAATATTCCCAACGAATCCATCGCAGAGCACCACATCAACGCCGTCTTTAAATAACTGAAAACCCTCAATTAGACCGCAATAATTTATCTCTCCGTTGATTTTTTTCAGCATACCGTGGGCCTCGCGTATCGTTTCGCTGCCTTTACCTTCCTCCGTGCCGATGGTTAGCAAGCCGACACGGGGATTCCTGTTCTTATTTACCGCTGTTTTATAGTATAGCGACCCCATAACCGCATTCTGCACAAAACTCAACGGCGACGTTGATGGGTTGGCACCGACATCTATCAGTACGAAATGATTATCCGGCGAAGGAATTACACTTGCAAGAGCTGGCCTGTCAATACCGGCCATTGTGCGCAACTTAAACGTCCCGCTGGCAACTAGACATCCGGTATTTCCACAGCTGAGAACGCCGGCAACTTTACCGTCAGCAAGAAGCCCAACCGCACGAAACATGGAAGAATCTTTCTTGCCACGCAGCGCAGACATCGGCTTTTCTCCCATGTCTATGGATTGGGACGCGTGACAAATTTCGATTCTTTCCCGTGCAACGCGGGCATAATGAACAAGATGCCTGGCAATCTCGTTTTTATCACCGACGAGAACCAGTCTCCCTATTTCACGTGGAAACAACTCGACGGCACGCGCTACTCCACCCATAACCAACGGAGCACCACCATCGCCACCCATAACATCAATGGCAACAACTCCCCCGCCCAAACTCATAGGTAACTTGGCACAAAAAACGGAACTAATCTTCCACTGTGAGCACCTGTCTCCCGCGATACATGCCCGTTTCAGGATTTACATGGTGCGGAACCGCAAGACTTCCGGTCGTCGGATCCCTCGCTAATTGTGGACCGTGGAACACATCAGCCCCGCGACGTTTCCTACTACGCTGCTTTGACTGTTTACGTTTTGGTTGACCCATTTTCTATTTTCTCAAATTTTTTCAATTATCACGCCACCGTAACAAAAACGGCGCCGCGGCAGAATTACATCTTCTCATTGCGAACACGCAAATAGTTAGCGAATCTCGCAATCTTTTCCTTGCGACGACGCTTGGCACACGGCTTCTCAAAGTAACGCCTCTCACGGACCTCGTGTATGACGCCCTCCCGGTCCAATTGCTTTTTCAAACGACGCAATGCCTTGTCCACCGTCTCTCCTTTGCGCACCTGTACTGATACTGTCATAAAATTCACCCCCTTTCCAACCATGGTGGGAAATACTGGACTCGAACCAGTGACCCCCAGCGTGTCATGCTGATGCTCTAACCAACTGAGCTAATTCCCCCCCCGGCAATCCCCGACTAAACAAAGCATAATATTCAATAAATCAAGACTTTTTGGAATATTTGTTAATGGGACACTAGGGCGTGTTAACGCTATTGCAAAATAAAAAGGAAAGAGTAAGAAATGGAGATGGAGATAACAGAAGAACAATACGCGCGAATAGATGGAATTATGCCAAGACAGAGAGGGAACGT
>JAISXS010000086.1 GCA_031270385.1 Puniceicoccales bacterium
CCTTCGCTCTGTGATTCTCGAAATACTTTACTACCTTTTCCCTCAGATCTTTCGAATAGTACATCTCGCTCTTACCTATTATATTTTTAAACGCCCTCGTCAAGGGGAATTGCTATATAGATCCACATCCCGAAAGGCCGCAAGGAGACCTACATCATATCGATTGGATCCACGTCGACGGAGATTGCGACGTCTCTTGCTTTGGACGCAAGATTCATTGTTTCGCTAATCTTTTCAAGCGGAATTATAACATTTCTTGAAAAACACGCCAGCGAAAAGCGAAAACGGCCGTTTGTTTTTCGTATTGCCGCTGGGGATGGTCCGCGAATGTCGAATAAATTTTGGGCTCTCTTTCTTAGATCATCGGCGAATAATTTGGAAAATATTCCCACTTTTTCTTCATTTTTTCCAGAAAATATTACACGCAAGATGTGGGAAAATGGCGGATAGAAAAATTCACTGCGGGAGGTCAACTCGTTTTTTAGGAAATTTTCATGGTCATTTTCAATCGCCAACCGCAGCAGCTCGCAATTTGGGCAATGGGTTTGGATAATCACAACTCCCGGTTTACTGCCTCTGCCAGCACGGCCGGCTACCTGTATTATGGACTGAAAAACTCGCTCATTGGCCCGAAAATCCGAAAAATTCATAGCATTGTCGATATTTACTATCCCAACCAACGAAACATTCGGAAAATCCAACCCCTTCGAGATCATCTGCGTCCCGATTAAAATGTCAATTTTTCCATTTCCAAACCCATGGAGAACTTTGCAAAAACTATCCTTAGTCGCGGTCGTATCAGAATCCAGACGTTCTACGCGTGCCTTCGGAAACATTGCCCGAACAATATCCGCCAGTCTTTGCGTTCCCACGCCACCCTGTAAAATGTCGCCGCCACCACACTTTTGGCACTTTGAAGGTAACTGTTCAATATATCCGCAGGTGTGGCAACGCAGTAAATTTTGTGGTTTGTGATAGGTTAGCGCAGTGCTACAATTGGGACAAGTGGCAACGTAGTCGCAATTATTGCAGAATATCACCGACGCGTATCCCCTCCTATTGAGGAATAAAATCGTCTGCTCCCCGGCATTCAACCGTTCCTCCATCAAATTCATCAGTCGCTGGGAAATTATTTTTTTCCCGCGGGAATTGCGTTCATAGCGCATGTCAACAATTTCCATTCGCGGGAGTGAGCTGCCGTCGATTCTTTTTGTCAACACATTCAATTCATACTTTCCAGACGCTGAGTTGAACAGGGACTCCACGGACGGCGTAGCGGAACCAAGTATGCAGACGGCATCGCACAATTTCGCACGGTATACAGCGGCGTCTCTGGCGTGGTAACGCGGCACTTCGCACTGCTTGTATGTTGTTTCATGCTCTTCGTCAACTGTGATGATTTTCACATTCTTCAACGGCGCAAATACGGCAGATCTGGCACCGATCACAACTTTTGCATCTCCATTTGCCATTGCCAACCAAGTATTTCTCCTCTCGCCTTCTGATAACCCACTGTGCCAAACAACGACTTCCGAGTCCGACAAATTCAATCCATGACGAATTCTATTCACAGTCTGCGGCGTCAATGCAAGCTCCGGGACCAAATAAATCACATCCCCTCCTATTCCGACAGCACGGCGGATAGCATCCAAATAAACCTCCGTTTTTCCAGATCCAGTAACTCCATGCAGCAGGTGGACCTTGAACTTTCCACCGGCCAAACTTCTACCAATTGCATCCACAGCTGCACATTGTTCCCATGACAATGTGATTTTTGCCGTATTTCCCGGCCGAGTTCCATCAGAAAAATCGCAGCAAACGAATCGATCTTCTTTTTCAAACCTTTCCCCAACAACTCCCTTCTCAACCAACGCACTCAGTGCCGATTGGGAAAATTTGCGCAGTTCCGCCTTCGTGAAAATCTCCCCGCTATTCAATAAAAATTCATAAATTTCCCACTGCTTCGGCGATCCACTTTTTAAAGCCTTGCATTCTCCATCATCCAATGTTTTCAGCAAGGAAATTTTACTGATCAATTTCGGCGACACATTTTTTCGTATAGTTGCCGGGATAACTGCCTCTAGCAGTGCCCTATGGGGAGCAAAGTAGTACTTCCTCATCCAAAAAATCAAATCGATCAGATCTCTTCCGATCAGCGGGATACCGTATTCAATGGAAATAATTTCCTTAATTTGAAATTGCAACTTTTCAACGTCCGCAGAATAAATTCTTAAAACAATGGCAAAGGTTTGCAATTTTCCAACCGACACGCGTATGAGCATCCCATCGCGCAACACGTTAACAAGCTCCAGTGGAACTCTGTAGAGCAATGGCCTGTCAAATGTCCCAAATGTCAAAACTTCTGCACAGAGGCATTCCATGGCTTAGAATAGCAACACGAACGCACGAAGTAACAAGTACACCAAAACTGTAAAAATAGCGGACAGCGGTACTGTTAAAAACCATGTCACGAAAATTTTCAAAAGTAAGCGCAAATTTAATTCTCCGAACCCATTTTCGAGCCCAACGCCAATTATTGACCCCGTTGCCGCATGGGTGGAGCTTATTGGAATTCCAAAAACGGACGCCAAAATTATTGTCGTCGCCGTCGAAAAATCCACACTGAACCCGCGGGAATTTGTAAGCAATGTGATATTTTTCCCAAGTGTTCCAATGACTTTGTGGCCAAGAGACAAAACGCCAATGGACATGCCAATGCCTCCCATCGCCAACATCCAAATCGGAATCTCGAAACTAGAAAATGAATCGGGCATCGTGCCGAGCTTTTTCACGAAATATACCGCAACGACGGGAGATATGCTATTTGCAACGTCGTTCGATCCGATCGCAAGCCCAATCATACACGATGTACCGGCTTGAAAGCGTCGAAAAACGTGTTCAATGGCGAATGTCCCCCTTTTTTCAAACTTTACTGCTAATTTACGCGTAACAGCACGGAAAACAACGTACATCACCGGAGCAATCGGCAACAGCGACAAATAAACAATCCACAATCTAAAATTTTCAAAAAATTTTATGCCATTTATAATGGCAACTGTGACGGCGAGAACGGCGATACTGGCAAATAACGGAATCCATCTGCAGGCACGATCCATGATTTCGTCCTGATCGCCCCGGTAAATTGTATACCTGATAAGTTTGATCGTTGCGAACGAACACGATGCCGCGAGAAACGGTGCGAACACCCACGACAACACCAGCGAGACGACGGATTTCCAGTTAACTGCCGCTGCTCCACCGGTAGCGATCGCTATCCCGACCATTCCACCGACTATGGCGTGGGTCGAACTCACGGGGAGTCCCGTGTGCGTAGAAACAAAGATAAAGCATCCAGATGCAACCATGCACGCAAACATCCCGATGATGTAGGCGCTGCCGTCGTCGAGGTGTCGAACATTTACAATGCCATCGATCAATGTTTTCGAAACATTTCCGCCGAGTAAAATTGCACCCAAGAAGTTCAGTGCGGCTGCAATGAAGAGTGCATGCCGAATCTTAAGAGCCTTTGACCCGACAGCGGACGCAAACGCATTTGCCACATCGTTAGCTCCGTTATTGAACGCGACAAAAATAGAACCAATTGCGGCCAAAATTAATACAAACGGCACACCGCACATGACCCACCAATCTGCCACTTTTCCATATGAAAGCAAAATCAATTACTATTTTTTACTCTTTTTTGCATCAAAGATATCCCAACATCCGCCAAACCCCAAACCATTTTCCATCCTTCAGATGCCAA
The DNA here is from genome assembly GCA_031270385.1 of Puniceicoccales bacterium. Classification (GTDB taxonomy): domain Bacteria; phylum Verrucomicrobiota; class Verrucomicrobiia; order Opitutales; family JAIRKQ01; genus JAIRKQ01. The sequence continues at coordinate 3,764 of JAISXS010000086.1, forward strand.
AAGCTTGACATTTCCAAACGAGCACTCATGACGCCGGCTGGTGGTGGGAAAGCGATTCGAACGCTTGAAGGGTAAAACCCGACAGATTTACAGTCTGCTTCCTTTAGCCACTTGGATATCCCACCAACGCCCCGGCAAGCTAGAAATTTTCATCGGCTTGCCAAGAAATTTTTTCGCCTTTATTCTAGTACAAAACAGAAAATACCTCCTCTGAAAAAAACGAGCCAGCGTGGCGGAGAGAGAGGGATTCGAACCCTCGGTGCCGTTACCAGCACACAGCATTTCCAGTGCTGCACAATCGGCCTCTCTGTCATCTCTCCACATATTTGCGAAACTTTCCAGCGGCGCGGACAAGTGCAAACGACAACAACCCTTTAAAAATTTCCGCCGGAACAAAAAACAAAAACCCGCTGATAAACGGTGAGCCCGCGAAACACACCAACACAGCCGTACCCATCGCGAGTACAGCCAAATGAGAACAAAAAATCCTCGCAAGTAGGCGGCGATCGCTAAACTTCAGCGCTCCATCCCCGATTATGAGCGGAACTGCAAAGAATCCAAGGATGTATCCACCAGTCATGCGAAACGGTGACCGTATGAGCGTGAATAGCAACAAACTCCGTAGCGCGCGGCCGCGACCGGCAAATATACTAACTGCAACTACGACGAACGTCTGCATCGTGAACGGGACCGGGTAAAAAGGCACCCTCACGTACGACGAAACTAGCATGATCAGCGAACAGCAAACTACCACGAATACTTCGCTGGTCGCACTGAAAACGCCACCCGCCACCACACCTTTTCCTACTTTCATCTACCCTCCACTACCTAAACTAACCAAACACCAAAATCAACGAAACATGGTGCCCGGAGAGGGTCTCGAACCCACACTCCCTTGCAGGAATCGGATTTTGAGTCCGACGCGTCTGCCAATTCCGCCATCCGGGCAACTCGTTCCGGACATTGGGACTTTTTTTTCGCTTTGCAAGAAAAGTTTTAAAGAAACGGCACAACGTTTGCAGTAAAATCGAAAAAAACGACTAACAAACATAAAAATTGTTAAAATTTTCCATAGCCGCTAAGACGCCACCAGTTCCCGCACAAAAATCGATGATTTCAATATAAAAACCAATTTTTGCACAAGGTATATAGTATCGGCTTTACAAAGAAAAATCTTTTTCCAGTCTCCTACGCAAAATCGATGGTCACACACGGTACAGTTACAATTTTACAAGATTTGTGCATCGTCTGTTCAATGAGTGGGGTGTGTGCCCTGCTCTTTCACTACCTAAAACTTCCGCTGTTATTCGGATACTTGATCGGAGGATTTCTGATTGGTCCGCACTGTGCAAACTGGATACACGGCGTAGAATCCATAGATCAGCTCAGAGAACTCGGAGTAATATTTTTAATGTTTTACATCGGTATCGAGTTTGATTTGGGGAAACTAAAAAAAATTTTCGTGCCATCGGCGATTTGGCTGACTTTTCAAACCGCTGGCATGGTTGCAATAGGAATGCTGGTTGCGCCGTTGCTTGGGTGGAGCGGGCTGAACGGCATTTTTCTGGGATCGATGATGGTGATGAGTTCCACGATGATAACGATTCCGTTGCTAAAAAAGAAAAATGCTCTGAATACGGAATATGCCCAATGCGCCATAGGGTGTCTTATACTGGAAGATATTTTGGCGATAATTTTTTTGGTAATTTTATCCGGAGTTGCTACAACTGGAGAGCTAGATATTGCAAAGGTCAAGAATAGCGCATTCATAATAAGCGTCTTCGTCGTAATGGTATTCTGTTTTGGCAAGCTTGCGGCTCCGATGTTCGTGCGCACCCTATTCAAATCGTCGTCATCTGAAGTATTGGTTGTCACAGTTATTGGGGTCATGATGGCGATATGCCACCTTGCCCACGTCTTTGAATTTTCACCCGCGCTCGGAGCGTTTATTGCAGGATCAATACTGTCGCAAACGGATATCGCCGAACGCGTTGACAAAGCGACGGAATCGCTGAGGGATGTATTCAATGCGGTTTTTTTCATATCAATCGGGATGATGATAGACCTGAGGTCGATATGCCACCTCTGGCCATGGATGGTTGCATTGTCAATATTGACATTCGCTGGGCAGACATTTATTGGGACGGTGGCGCTATTTCTTGTGGGAAAGAGGCCGGAGACGGCATTTAAGGCAGCATTTTCAAAGGCGCAAATTGGAGAATTTAGCTTTGTCATCGCTGCGCTTGGAACTTCTTGTAACGTTCTTCACAGTGACTTCATGTCGGTGACCGTGGGAGTCGCTCTTGGGACTATATTGATTTGCTCGATTCTAAGTAACAAAGCAGACAATATATTTAAATTTTTCCAATCCAAATGTCCCAAATTTTTTTCCGAATTCTGCAGAATGTATCACAATTTACTCCTTGAAATAAAGGACAATGTTTCAAAGAACTCGTTCGTGAAGCTGACAATTCGGCAATTGCTGTTAGCAATGCTATGGTTTTTATTGCTTAGCGGTACACTATTTTCCGTTTCATGGATAGCTTCTCTAACAAAGCATGGGGAATTTGGCGATACACTATCCGCTATTTTGAAATTTTTTAGCAAGGCGTTGTCGATGTTCGGAGCATCGTATTCGGAAAAACTTCCCGAAGAGACGGTATTAAAAATGAGTTCCGACGTGTTTCAGATATTCATGTGGGCAACGGCATTTTTGATATGCATGCCATTTTTGATAGGTATTGTGCGAAGCATTCAGGCGATATTCATGAACCTCGTTAAAAATTCGTTCAACAAGGGGACGCAAAAAGATCTATTTAACGTCCGATTATTCGGCGTAATGAGGGCGATTTCCGTGATCGCAGCGTTGTTCATGTTCAGTGGGATATTTTTAGGAATTGCATCGCGGTATCTGCCAGGTGGTGTGCCCATAATTCTTTTTGGCGCCATTGCCATAATCCTCGCCGCCCTGCTGTGGAGGCAGTTAGCAAAGTTAAACAACAGGCTCGAGCTCGCATTCATCGAAAGCTTTAACGATAAAATCGAATCCCAGGAGCAAATAAACCGCAAGGCCATCCTTGCCAAAGCTGCGGAAAAAAATCCATGGCCCATTGAGATCCAAGAGATCGCCATAAAATCCGTCCATGATGTGGTTGGGAAGCAACTTTCCGAGATACGACTCCGTGAATTGACGGGAACAACGATTATAGCAATATCGCGTGGAGGAATATCGACCTACAAACTAGTTCCAGACTCACAACTGTTCCCTGGGGACCACGCAATTCTCATGGGCACAGCGGAACAGATAAGGAACGCGAAAGAAATTTTACTCAAAGAAGCCGGTCCAGCCAAGCGCGACAATTCCCAATTCGATGTGATGAATTTCTGCGTAGGTGGTGACAAGAACTTCGTTGGAGTAATACTGGCGACACTCAATTTGCGCCAAAAGTATGGGTTGAACGTCATCGGGATACAGCGCAAAGATGAAAAAATTACCAACATTAAACCTGATATCGAACTCATAGAAAATGACATTCTGCTGCTCGTTGGAACGAGGACCTCAATTGGAAAGTTTAAGGCAGAATTCGCCACTGAATGAAAAATTTATGTTTAGGTGAGCGAGAAAAACTTTGACATGGCAAAAATTTTCGAAAAAACTAGAATTCGACAGAACTTTTCTTAGCATGTCTGGCCGTGTCGAGAAAAGCGAATGCAACATTAGTGGGTGTTTTTGTAACCGTTTCCATTGTGTTGCTGGTTTCTGCGGTTGTTGTTTTTTCATCGTCGAGTTTGTTTGCGAAAAAAGTGACGTTTTATGCTTTTTTCGACACATCGTTGAATGGCCTTGACATCGGGTCTCCGGTAAAATTTAAAGGTGTCAGGGTGGGTTCCGTTGAAACTATAGAAATAATCTACGACAATGAGACCGACGAGGCAATGCCGGCGGTTGTTTTTGGTGTCAACGCGCGTATGTTTAAAATGCTGAATGGAAGCACGCTGCGCGTTGGGAATTACGCCATGTTTTACACGGAACAAATCGGACGTGGCTTGGCGGCGAAGTTGTCTATGGAAAGCATTCTGACGGGCAAGCTTTACGTCGGCCTCGATTATTACAGGATGGAGCAGGAGCGATTTTCCAGAGACATAAACCTGAGGAAATATCAGCAAATGCCGACAGTAGCGACAAATTTGGATGAATTTATGGCAAATTTTGGTTCAATAATGAAAAAGATCGCAAACGTGGAATTTGAAAAAATTTCAGGACAAATAATAGATCTGCTCGACACCATAGGAGTAAAGGTGAAATCGTTGAGCTTTGGGTCAGTGAACAGGGCCATGGAATCCATCGCCGACGTGCTCGCATTCGATTCCAGTACTCGTAGGTCATTGGACGTTTCGTTGCAGCAGTTTTCTAAGATGCTAAACTCGCTGCGCATATTGTTGGAATATCTGGAAAGGAATCCAAATTCTATCGTCGCAGGAAAGGCACAATGAAGTACAAGGCCGCAATAGCACTACTTTTATGTTCAGCAGCATGTTCCGGGTGTAAAATATTTGTTCCCCAGAGTGATCGGTCAGTGTTTTATACCCTTGGGGACCACTCCATATCCAAATGTAAAAATTCCGATAAAGAGGGTTCAACCTTGGCCGTCGTCAACATTCTCCTAGGCCAAATTCCATCATACGCAGACTGTCCGTATATCGTCATTAAGGATAGTGGAAATAAGCTAATTTTTTCCGATGTAAATCGATGGGCAGAACCATTTGGCGATGCGTGCATACGAATTTTACACGACGAATTGGTTGGTAGAATGGATGGAACCGCGATGGTAGTTTCATCCATGCACACGATAGGTAATACTCTGGTTTGTGACTACCGCCTATCCATAGATTTTGATGACCTCATATACAATGATGCCGAAAAAAAATTAGTAATGAAATGCACATGGACATTTTTCGACTACAACAATCGAAAGCAACTCTGCATACATAAATACGTCAGTGCGACGCATGTCGATGTAGTGACGTGCGATAACATTGTCAATGCGACAAAGACAGCTCTGGTGGAATTGGCCGATGTTATGGCAGAAAAAATCAAAGACTTCGTGATTCTGCCCCGGTCAACAAGCGAAAAATAGCCATAGCCAAAAATAGCGTCACACTCGGCAAGGGCATCTTATCCAACGGTACTTGGCGGGAAAATTTTTCCTTTTGCAAAGGAAAATACGCCCTTCTCGGGTGAAACAGCTATATATATTAAAAAACCGCGGCAGAAGTATAGCCGTCACACTCGACAGGGGCGTCCTGCCCAACGATACTTAGCGGGAGATTTTTCCTTTTCATAAAGGAAAACACGCCCTTCTCAAGTGAAACAGCTATACAAAAACAACTTTACTTTACATCGAAGCTAAAACGAACAGTCAACGGTGGCGTTAAACCATATAAATTTGTTCGGCTCACTACCCCTTACCCAGGAATCGCGCTTGGCAGAATTTGCAGCGCATGCAACACCGACCTTCGCTTTCGCATTCTCAGACACGCTATACACTATATCAGCATTTGCGTTAAAGTACACATAATGCGGGCTACCAAGGGTATGCATTTCGTGGCCGAAAACCTTTTCGGTACGATTATACCCAACCTTCAATCCAAGGTCGAAGGACAGTCCTTCAACTGAATGCGGTGACAAATCATAGCTATGCCCGATACTTCCTTCTATAACAATTCCCCGTTGATCAAAATTGTAGAAAAGGTACAGCGCTGGCGACAGCATCATATTTGCAGAAATTCCAACGTATGCCTCGCTCATATCACGTTTCATAAATGAAGGAATCCCACCATTTGTCTCATTGTTATACACTCTAGTCGGGTAATCAGTGTAAAAACGATGGATATATCCAAAATCCAACGCAAACACATCCGTTATGTCGTACGATATTCCGACGTATGGAGAAGCATGATAGTCGCCGAACAGAAATGCGGCCGATTTTTGGATGGGAAGCGCGAAATCGGCGCCAACGTACAGATTGCACTCATCGAAAACCGGGCACCCGGCCTCAACACGTGAAGCCAACACCTTAAAGCCAGCCCGACGGCCGCGAAAAACATATTCTGAGCTATACTTCACGCTCGCGCTGAGCGAGAAATCAGACCCCGACAATCCACTTCCAGCGGACAACGAGGCCGCACCAAACAGTAAAACCATCAAAACAGATAATTTCTTCATAAAAACCACTCCGTGTTAGACTATGAATAGTAAAAACAATTCATCGGACATTATCGGAGATACGGCCAAATTTGTCAAGATTTTTGTGAAAAATATATCACACTGCCCGATGATCAGACGAATTTTGTTCGTTAACCCCGCATATTTACAAAAAATTGAAATTGATTTTCTTCAATCTACCCATATTGATGACATCCGCAATGTCGCACACCAATGTCGCAGCATCCTTTATCCGGTTGCGTGTGGCTCTCGTGATCAATTTGAACGGCTCGTGGTAAGCGATGGAACTGGTTCCAATTATCAAAACACCATTGTGTCTCCTTTTCTCCAGTATGTAACACATTTGATCTCGAATTTCTTCGTAGCGCAAAATTGCTTCGGCGAGAGGTCTGTCATTGGTGGATAACAACAACTTCCTATCAAACGTTGCATAGCCGGTAGTGGTTATGTTTCCATCAAAAACCCTATGAAAACTGACGAACAACGGCATCGCCTTGATTGTGATGTTCAGGCCATCACTAGCTTGCACATCAGCCCTGACGACAATCCTCAGCGGGAAACACGCACACCCCGGAAATCTTGTGGTGTATATGGCAAGCTGCTTCCCTCGTAACTTGCCACACAAGACACAACCGCCGAAAAGACTTCCGAGCCGTCCGAAATCACCAAAACAAGGGCTCGAATGTGATACGCTCAAACCCAGATCGTCAGCGATTTTCTCCATTCAACTGTGCACTTTCCCGTACCTCACTTCATTGCCCTCGGTCCCCTTTCGCGTTCCTATTCTCTCACTTTTATTGTATCCTTCTCTGCTGCTCCCTTCTAATCTGCCTCTTCTGCTCCCTTCTATATGCCTCCTCTGCCTCCTCTGCCTCCTTTGCCTCTTTTATAGTTTTTTCTGCTTTTTGACGGAGGTTTTCGGATTTACCTTCTTCTTCTAACTCAGCAATTCTTCTATCAGCTTTTTCAATCGTTCGTATATTATCCTCTACGCTCAACAGCATATCAAGACTTTTCCTCGTTTCCTCGGCATTTTTACAGAATTCATCAGCTTTGTCTGGATCCACCTGGGCCAACGCTCTTAGTTCTATACCGTTCCGCATTTCGCTCTCGTACGGCAATACTAGACGGGCTATTTCCACCGGGTTGTGCCAACCGAACTCTTTCTCAACTTTCGCAATCTCTGAAATTGCACCAAATTTGTATGTCTGCTGCTCGCATTGTTCTCTGCGTACCGCGATAAGCGAACTAATTATGTATTGGTCAACAATACCATCGTTTGTATAGGAACAGACACGGTCTCCATTCATTTTCTTCGATAGAGCCGAAACTTCGTTCCAGTGCTCTGTCGCCGAAATAGCATCGGCTTCCTGCTTTTTTTCCTTCTCTTCCCATTGATGTTTTTTAATAAATTTCTCTGGATCTGATGAGATCGCGATGATTCTGTTGCCGCACAGCCTTAACACTGCGCGTCCTGCAAGTTCAGCCGATTTGAAAGCTAGCTCCGGTGGTAATCCAGCCCCCTTCACGCACTTCACGACTTTCTCAACGTTAGTCCCCTTAGCGATCACCGTTTTGAGTACATCTACAACGTCGCTGGCTTTAAATTTATTAAACGAACCAGGAACTTTAATAGGATCAGGAACTTTGTTCTGTGTTATCTTTGTGTTTGTTTCCATATCATCCTTCTTTGACTGCGGCGTTGCGTTTATGCGATCAAGAGAATAGGTCAAGAAAAATTATTGTTTTTCGCGAAATTTTATTTAAAAGTCAAATTATAGCAAAAGATAAGATCCTATGCCGAGGAATATGAACATTCCTGCAATATCGGTTATCGACGTCAGGAAAATGTAGGAACTTTGCGCTGGATCGCATTTCAACCGCGTCAAAAGCACGGGGATACACGACCCTACGAATCCCGACAATCCCATATTTAGGACCATTGCAACAAACACCACCATTCCCACCTTTGCGTCATGCGCCCAAAATCCCGTTACGATGAGCGCGATGAACCCTATGATTATTCCATTGAGAAGCCCCTTGAGCGTTTCACGTAATATTATTCCAGGAGAATCCCCACTCTGATATTCGCCAAGGGCAAGTCCCCTTATGGATATTGCCAAAGTTTGTGCCCCTGAGTTTCCGCTCAGTCCGGTTATCATTACCATAAAAACGGCCAAAATTGTACGCTGAGCAATTTTGGCCTCGAAAAAATGGATAACGCTTGCAGTCAAAAATGCTATACACAAGTTCATCACCAGCCACGGCGTGCGTCGGAGAATGCTGTACGAAATCTTATCGTGGATATTTTCGTCGCCGCCGGCACCGTGCAATTTTTGAATATCCTCAGTCGCCTCCTCCCGGAGAATATCGATTACGTCGTCGTGGGTAATTATTCCGATCAGCCTGCGCTGGCCATCGACAACCGGAAGAGTGTTAAAGTGGCTCCTAGCCATCACGTGGGCAACAGTTTCTTTGTCCTGTTCCGGCGTACAAATCCCCTCGACATTTTCGCACATTATGGACTCGATCGTTGTGTTTGGATCCGTCCATAGCAATTTTTGCACATTCAAAACTCCAACCAAATGCCTCTTGTCATCGACAACGTATATGCTATCGGTATTTTCAGCCATATCCCTACTTTTGCGCAAGAATTCTATGGCATTGTCGACTGTCATATGCGTTGTTAACGCCGCCACGTTAGGTGTCATCACGCCACCAGCCGTGTTGTGGTCGTATGTCAGCAGATTCTGCAGGGTGGCAGATTCCCGTTGCGGCATTTTGTCTAGCAATTTTGCGCGGACGTCATCTTCCAATTCGCGGAGCAGGTCCGCCGCATCGTCCGGGGCCAGTGATCCCAGAATCTTTACCGCCTTTGCATCGCGCATTTCGGAGATTATTTCCGCCGAATCTTCGGCATCCATTTCCGCCAAAACGTCCGTGACACCATCGACTGGCAATTTTTTTATAATTATCTCCCTACCCTCGCTTGGGAGCCTTTCCAGCCACGCTCCGATTTCATGGGGAGGTGTTCTCGCCAATTTTATCGCGTCTAAATTCTTGAAATCATTGTCCGCGCAATGCTGGAGTTCCTCAAACGTATAACTTTTCAGAACTACCTTCCTATCTTTGATGTTTTTGTGGTTTGGCATCTTCGGACACTGGGACTTGTTTAGTCAATTTGCTTGAATTAGCATGAAATATCAAGCAAAATTTAGCTCGCGGGGCAATACTTTAAAAGTTTTTTACCTTTTTTTTAGTCGAAAGTTGGGCCAATCGCTCACGAATTGCCATCGTTTGTTTAAAAAAAAACATTCACTTTGTTCACCAATTTTTGCTGATGGGCGATAAAATCCATCAAATTATCATTTTTTGCTTGATAAAAAAATACCAATGTAAGAATGAACACTGGGAGCTTATATGAACAATAAAACGATACCAATAAACAATATTATTATAAACGTTGTGACTGGCCTGGCTGTGTGGGAGTACGAAACCAAGAATGAGGTCAAAGAAAACAGTGCCCTCGCCTATGCCGGCCTTGTACGCGTAATTAAGAACTTGGGGGATGACTGCGATCAAATCGAAAGTAAATGGGAAAAACTCGGTGGACATTTTAATTGGAACATGGACACACTTAATGCTTTTCGTGGGGCATTGCTGAAAGCCAGGGAAGTTATTGACATAAAAAAATTAGGAGACACGAAGGATTCACTGACAATGGTACGGAAAAATGACAAAACGGAAGTTGAAAGGTGCTCAGGTTTGTTCTCAGACAATCTTATGTCAGAAACGGGAACAGGCGCCATCGTTTCACTCTTGCGCGAGATAAGATCTGCATCGCTCAACCTTGCGCAAAGTGTTCCAGTCGCGGGTGCAACAGATGAGATCGAATTCCAAGCCAAATTACTTGACAGAGTGCTGAATAATTTGACTGGGGTCTTGGACCGGGAAGGTATTAGAAAAGATGCGACTACAAAGCTGAAAGATCTTGTCAGTGGCACTTGTCTAGATTTGCACGCCGCGTCAGAACTAGCGCTACCATATTTAGATATTGATTGTGTAACTAGTAGATACTTCGATCTCATCGCGGCGTTAAACGACCTAAGCAATTATTATTATAGTAAATACGAAAATGCTTGAGTGAATTATAGCTGCTTCACCTGAGAAGGGCGTGTTTTTTTTGTAAAAAGGAAAATTTTTTAGCCGAGTATCGTTGGATAAGATGCCCTTGTTGGGTGTGACAGCTATATATAGTTGTTTCATTTGAAAGGAGCGTGCTTTCCTTCATAAAAATGGAAATTTTCCCGCCAAACATCGCTAGATAGAATACCTTCATCTACTATAGTCATCTTACCCGAAAAAAGCATATTGTTTTTCCATACAAGCATGAACTTTCCGTTGGTGTGTCGTTGCACTGGGATGCTTTTCTCAAGTAAGACGACTATATAGGGCGCAAAAGTCAT
>JAISXS010000087.1 GCA_031270385.1 Puniceicoccales bacterium
ACGTTCCCTCTCTGTCTTGGCATAATTCCATCTATTCGCGCGTATTGTTCTTCTGTTATCTCCATCTCCATTTCTTACTCTTTCCTTTTTATTTTGCAATAGCGTTAACACGCCCTAGAGGATTTACTATTCGTACGTCTTTAGAGGCAAACTCGTTTTGACAAATATGAAAATTTTGTTCTTTCTTTCTTGAAGGCCGGAATCCAATCTTTAAATCAGCGGATGGTAGGTTCCGCTGGATTTAATTGGGTAAACTATGGTTAAGGCGTTTTTTGTTGTTCCAGTAGTCGCTGTGGTAGCGCTTTCGTTCGCACGATATTTTTTCGTAGCGATGAAACGCGAGCATCAGGGATCCGACAAGATGGTTGAAATCGCATCCCGTGTGGCAACCGGGGCAATGGCCTATCTGCGGCAGCAGTACAAGATCGTTGGATGCGTGTTCGTCGTCATAGCGCTGCTACTGGCGTGTCTGTCATACGGATTTAAGTTGCAAAACGGGTGGGTGCCGTTCGCATTTTTGAGTGCTGGATTTTTTTCGGGATTCGCGGGTTTTTGCGGCATGAGGACGGCGACCGCCGCATCTTCCAGAACCGCATACGCGGCGTCGAAATCCCTCGATTTTGCACTGAAGGTTGCTTTTCGTAGCGGTGCTGTTATGGGACTCGTGGTCGTGGGCCTGGCGCTGCTGGATTACTCAATTTGGTTCCTAATACTCAGCAAATTTTCGAACGGGTTAGTTGGCCCAAGAAAATTGATATGGATAACGAATACGATGCTGACATTTGCCATGGGAACGTCGTTGCAAGCCCTATTCGCACGCGTTGGTGGCGGTATTTTCACAAAGGCTGCTGACGTCGGAGCCGATTTGGTTGGTAAAGTGGAAGCTGGAATTCCGGAGGATGATCCTCGAAATCCGGCAACAATAGCGGACAATGTTGGCGATAATGTCGGCGATGTTGCCGGGATGGGGGCGGACCTCTACGAGTCTTACTATGGGGCAGTGTTGGCCGCCGCTGGGTTGGGAGCCGTATCGTTCGCGAATTTTGGAATTGAGATTCAGTTGATGGCCGTACTCGCACCGGCCATGATATGCGTCATTGGAGTTTTGGCGTCCATTGGAGGGATGTTTTTTGTAAAAACACGGGAAGGGGCTGAGAGCATAGAGCTTTTGAAATCGTTGTCCCGCGGCATAAATGTGAGTTCGGCTATAATCTGCGTTGGATCGCTCGCGATTTTAAAATTACTCGGCCTACCGAATGCAATCGGAATTTGGGGAGCTGTGATGTTCGGTCTACTGACTGGCATCTTTATCGGCAAAGCGACGGAATATTTTACGTCAGAAGCGCACACTCCGACAAAAACCATTGCGGAAAATGCGACAACTGGTCCAGCAACGGTGATAATTTCCGGATTTGGCACGGGAATGCTCTCGACAGCACTTCCAGTCCTTGCCGTGGTAGTCGGAACAGTATCATCCTATTACTGCGCGGCTGGATTTGGGGAAAATAATGTTTCAATGGGTCTTTACGGAATCGGAGTCGCAGCCGTCGGCATGCTGTCAACACTGGGAATAACGCTCGCGACGGATGCCTACGGGCCCATAGCGGATAATGCCGGAGGAAACGCGGAAATGAGTGGCTTGCCACCGGATGTCAGGAAAAGAACGGATGCGTTGGATTCCCTTGGCAACACGACAGCTGCCACGGGGAAGGGTTTTGCCATCGGATCCGCCGCGCTCACTGCATTGGCGCTTGTGGCATCCTACATCGAAGGCATAAAGATCAATTTAATAGAATCCGGAAAAAAGGTCATAGACGTCGGGTCGCTTCAAGTGGAAGTCGCCGCAGCGAAATTGTCGGACATTATGCAAAGTTACGACATACACATGCTCAATCCGAAGGTTGTCTCCGGGATGTTCATTGGCGCCATGCTAACATTCATTTTCTGCGGGCTAACAACAATGGCGGTTGGTAGAGCAGCGTCGAAGATGGTTGCGGAAGTCCGTCGGCAATTCCGTGAAATTACTGGAATTATGACCGGTGAAAGTACGCCGGACTATGACCGCTGCGTGACGATTGCTACGACTGCTGCACAAAGGGAAATGATTTTGCCATCGTTCATCGCCGTTGTGTCACCAATCATCGTCGCGGTAATCTTCGGTGTGCCGGGGGTTCTAGGTTTGCTCAGCGGGTCATTGTCCAGCGGATTCGTTCTCGCGCTGTTCATGTCGAATGCCGGTGGTGCGTGGGATAATGCAAAGAAATACATCGAAACCGGGGTTTTTGGTGGTAAACACTCTGATGCCCACAAGGCAGCCGTCATCGGAGATACGGTCGGAGATCCATTTAAAGACACCGCTGGTCCGAGTCTAAACATTCTCATAAAATTAATGACTATCGTATCCATCGTGACAATAGGAATAGCCGTATCACACAGTCTGCTATAGCATAATCATCTTCCTCGAAAAAGGCATATCCTCTGTCCAAGAGAACGAGAATCTTTCCGACAAATACCGTTATATAGAATGCTTTTCTCAATCAAGACAACTATACTTGAAAAAGGCATTCTATTCAACGATACTCGGCGGGAAGAAAATTTTTTTTGCAGAAGAAAGCACGCCCTTCTCGGATGAAACAGCTGTAATTGTTAAACAAAATGCCTTTATCTGGCGTGATGATTGTGAAATTTCGAAAAAAAATGAAACACATTCCAGTGTTTTTTTATAGTCATCTTACCCGAAAAAAGCACGCTCCCTATTCCAAAAAATAGGAATTTTTCCGCAAAACATCATTATATAGAATGCTTTTTTCAAGTGAGATAACTATAGGCAGCTAATTTTGCAATAAAAAATTTTCCATGACCGACGTTATTTTGAATTTTTTTGAAAATTTTTTCAATTTTTTCGAAAAATATTTCCAAAAAAATTTGGTGACTGGTTGCAAAATTTTCACTGGGAAAATGATGATATGCGGCGTTATGTTGCATGTAACTGTGTAGCCAAGTTTCGCCCGATTCACCCACCAAAGTCGTTCGAATAACGGTTCGATGCAGTATGGGAAATATTTTTTGCCGTCGACGGAAATCGTCTCTGCGATTTTCCCACAGCACCAAATTCTCCCCCTTTGGTCGAAGAAGCCATACAACCCGCTGTGCGTGGAATCAGACGCATTTTTTTGACTGAATACAATTTCGCCGAAATGTCCTAGGGGTAAATTTTCATAGGTGCCAAATTCATCGGAAGTTTTGTCGCAGTTAATTATGCGCACGTCAAAATTTTCCCTAGCGTACCCAAGAATGACACCCGCTCCGCAGCGTTGAAGCGGCAGACATCGGGTTATGAATTCAGATTTTTCGATAGCAAAAAATGGAAATTTTTCATAAATTTCGTCGGCGATTTTTCGAAATTTTTGCGATAAAAGGCAATTTTTTAAAATTTTGACCGCTAGCACGACACACATCGTTGGAATAAGGGGTTGCCGATCAATTGAAAAAGTGTTTTACAGCCACTTCGCCTGAGAAGGGCGTGCTTCTCTTTGTAAAGAAAACCCATCCGCCAAGTATCGTTGGATAAGATGCCCTTGCCGAGTGTGACAGCTACACCTTGCGGTTGCCAATGGACCTGCCTATGCCTAAAAATGGAACTCTTACGTGACATGCCAGGCCATGGAAACGATACGATGGCATTGTCCAGCTGCCACCGATGCCTCTGCGTGCGCTACGAACCCCGATGTGGGCTGATTCGCGGTTTATCGGATGTATTACGTTTTTCGTATGCTGTTCTTTCAACGCTTTTTTCAGTATATATAGCAATTCCCCTTGACGAGGGCGTTTAAAAATATAGTAGGTAAGAGCGAGATGTACTATTCGAAAGATCTGAGGGAAAAGGTAGTAAAGTATTTCGAGAATCACAGAGCGAAGG
>JAISXS010000089.1 GCA_031270385.1 Puniceicoccales bacterium
CCTTCGCTCTGTGATTCTCGAAATACTTTACTACCTTTTCCCTCAGATCTTTCGAATAGTACATCTCGCTCTTACCTACTATATTTTTAAACGCCCTCGTCAAGGGGAATTGCTATATACAGGGTCGTCGTACTCGAAAATGCGTTCTATGGTCACACTCATTGACAAGCGCATTTATTAATCGTCTTATTAAGAAAAGCATTCTATTTATAGCTGTCACACCCTACAAGGGCACTCTATCCAACGACACTCGGCGGGAAAATTTTTCTTTTTGCAGAGGAAAGCACGCCCTTCTCGGGTGAAACAGCTACAACCAAAAAACTCGAAAAAAAACGACAGACCTTGCCAGCAAAGTGGCGGGATAGACGGGACTCGAACCCGCGGCCTCCAACGTGACAGGCTGGCGTTCTAAACCAACTGAACTACTACCCCACAATGGCTTGCTTTGGACAAAAACATCCAACAGCTCAGCAAGCTATTGCCGGCAATTGAAGTGTCAACACCAAATGCTGTTATTTTTTCGATGTGCGGCGGTATGTTGTAAAAAATATCATTTTCCTATGCAAAAATTTGAAAATACCACATCTAATACTCGTTCCGTACTGTGTGCGCCGACGATTTCCCCCAAAATTTCGAGAGCCCGGCGAATGTTCGCCGCTGCGATCTCGATGGCCTGGGACTGTGTTAGTGCCAACATTGCGGATAGTAGTGATTCATTGGCGCGGCGCAAAATATCCATGTGCCGCGAATTGACGACGATATCCATGGAATCAGGTAGGAAATCACCGCGTGATATAATCGCCTTAATTTTATCCCTAAGAAATTTTACATTTTTCGAATTTTTCAAAGAAATTTCTATCCTATCGATAGTCGGCAAAAAACAATTCCAATCGAAAACTCTCGGCAAGTCGATCTTATTTAATACAAGCAGGGAGTTTTTGTTATTCAGCAAATCCACAATTTCTTGCGGCAATTCTGGCGATTTTTTTGCATTTACGTCTGCAACAATCAGGAATAACCCCGCATTCTTTGCCATGACTGCTGCCTTATCCATTCCGATTTTTTCTATCTCGCAGGCGCAGTGATCGCAGAAGCCGGCAGTATCCCAAAGTTTCAAAATTGTATCTCCAACGGTAATCTCCTCCGAAACGAGGTCACGCGTCGTACCTGGAATGGATGAGACAATCGCTCGATCCTTGCCGAGTAAAAAATTAAACAGGCTGCTTTTCCCAGCATTTGGCGGCCCAAGAATCGTAGTAATTATTCCGCGATCTACGGCGGAGCGATATTTGTTGCTGCAAATTAGCGTATCTAGTTCGTCGGAAAATTTTTCAATTTTCGAAGAAACTGATTGAAAAAAAATGTCATCAGTCGCATCATCGTCAGAAAAATCTATTTCTTTTTCAATGCTGGCGAGTAAATTTACCAATCCAACGCTTAGATGGTTAATTTTTTCGCTGAGTGAGCCGCTGAGCTGTTTTTGCGCAATTGATACGGCGCATGCGTTTGTTCCATGGATGACATCGGCGACAGCCTCTGCCTGACACAGGTCGAGTTTCCTATTTAGAAATGCACGCTTGGTGAATTCTCCGGGCTCGGCCAATCTGCATCCTCGCAGACACAAATCCTCCAAAATCTTTTCCACAATAAGCATGTTTCCGTGGCAATAGACTTCGATGGCGTCCTCACCAGTGTACGAATTTGGATTTGCAAAAAACACCGCCAGCACGTCGTCAATGACTTTCCCGTCGATGGAAACATAACTTGCGCGATAAAACGTCTTTGGAAAAAAATCCGACTTTTTGCTGAGAATTCCAAACAAAGATACACACAGGTCTCCACTGATGCGAACAACCGCCACAGCGGACGCTCCCCTCGGCGTGGCAAGGGCAACTATCGTTCCATCGTGCATTCAACAGCCAGTGATATCTTTACATATCAGCGATTTCTCGTCCTTTTATTCGGACCAAAACTTCGAATCGGCGCATTTTTCTGCATCTCAGCATTCTTCATTCTGAACGTAATCCTCGCTTTATTCAAATCCTGGGGGCTCATTTCAACCTTGACCGTATCGCCGATCATCAATTTGATGAAATTCTTCCGCAGCTTGCCGGAAATATGTGCCAAAACAACGTGTCCGTTTGGCAATTCAACCCTGAACATCGTACCCGGCAGTACCGCGATAATTTTACCCACAACTTCTATATATTCCGACATCTATCACTAAGCTACTAAGAAGGAGAAAGAATAAACGTAGGCTTGTCCAGCAAAATTGATTTTTTTGCGAAATTTTAGTGCTATTAAGTCAATGATTGCAAATGGTCCTTGCAAGTTTGGCGAATTTGGTGAGTCTCCCGTGCCAACCTAGTGACGACAATGAAAATAGCACTCTGTGGAAGTTCTGGAAAAATGGGAAAAATAGTTGCAAAAACCGCCGTTGAAGCCAGCCACGCGATAGTTGCTGAAATTGGGAGATCGACGGATCTAGAAAATTGCATTAGTCAGATGCCCGATGTTTTTATCGATTTCAGCTCTCCAGTAGGGACAATTGCCGTGTGCCAACTCGCCGCAGGCTTAAAAATTCCGGTATTGATCGGGACTACCGGTTTGAGCGATGGCGATAGGGAAAAAATTGTGGAGTGCGCAAGAAATATTCCAATTTTGATGGCGTCAAATTTTTCCATTGGTGTGCATGTGGCAAGGAAACTGGTACGCGAAGCCGCGGAAAGGCTTCCATCGTATTTTGACATAGAAATAGTTGAAAAACATCACTCAAAAAAGAAGGATGCGCCGAGCGGAACGGCATTATCCATGTTGGCGGACGTATCAGAGTGTCGCAAAAACGTCAGCGCAACATTTGGTCGCCATGGTAAATGCGAACGTATACCAGAAGAAATTTGTGTACATGCAGTTCGTGGAGGTGATACTTGCGGAGAACATACGGTTTTTTTCTTCGGCAGAGGTGAGGTTATAGAAGTAACACATCGGGCTGGAACCAGGGAAGTCTTTGCAATGGGTGCAATTTTAGCCGCTGAAAAATTTACCATTGTGAAAAGGCCGGGATTATACGAACTCTCCGATGTAATTTGACTTCGTGACAAATTTAGATACGCGCAAAAAGGTCTTTACTTCCACAAAGAATTGGAAACCATGGCCCCACCATAGCTGGAAAAGCGTAGTACGTTATGAACAGAGTAGTTGTCATGGTATTGATGTTACTGAACGTCGCAAAACCTTTTGCCGTCGCCTTCGACAAGGACTTGAAGGTTGGCAATGTTTACAAAATTAACACAGTCGTTCCGGTATTTTCGAGGCCGAAAGTAGATTTTAAATACGAGAGTGGTCCCCGCGGAAGTAACTGCTATGAACTAAACACGATGTTGTTGCCGTCGTTCTACGTGCTCATCGAAGAGGAACTAGCAAATGGTACACTGGGAATTGCTGCGAAAAGAGATGATTCCTATCTAATTCGCGGATACATTCACAGGAAATTTTTGGAAGACCACGCTGTCGACTGCGGAAACATGGATTTTTTTTCAATCAGCAGCGATCCTACCAGTGTTCCGAGCGTGGAAGAGATAATTGATAATGTAAAAAATCTCTTATCGCTGAATGTCCGTTATTGCTACGGCGGAAATTCTCCGGTGGAAGTGGAATTGAATGGCATATACAAATTCCACCCAGTTGACTCGGGAAACGGTAAATTCGGTGGATACAAATGCGTGGGATTCGACTCTTCTGGCCTAATCCACTACGTCTCGAATGGATGGATACCTCATAGTACCAGTGTTATGCCGGAATTTGGTAAAATTTTGTTCATGGTGAATACCGAGAGGCGATTCAAAAGTGGTTTCATAGCGGAGATACTGGATACTGTGCGAGATACTGATCTTGTGCTTTTTCCATCAAGTGACGGAATTGAAACGTTAAACTGCTATGGCCATGTCATTATGGTATACAAATTCGGATTTGTGGAATACTACGGAAGGTTTAGTGGCATTGTCCGCACGCCTCCGAGCGAAGCCGCGCTGCGCCTGATCCAGATGTACATGAAAGCAAAATCGATCGGAATGCCATTGTTTGTAGTGCGATGGCACCCAGAATTGCTTAAAAATAAAAAGTAGGACGCACATATATAGTTGTCTTCCTTGAAAAAGGGCATTCTGCCTAACGATATTTAGCAGAAAGATTCCCATTTTTTTTGAATATAGTTATCTTACTTGAGAAAAGCATTTTAGTCTGGCGATGTTTATAGCCGTTTCATCCGAAAAGGGCGCATTTTCCTTTGCAAAAAGAAAAATTTTCCCGCCAAGTATCGTCGGATAGGATGCCCCTGTCGAGCGTGACAGCTATAGCGGGCAGATTCCCGTTTTTTGGAATTAGGGGGGATGCTTTTTTCGGGTAAGATGACTATAAAGAGTATGCTTTTTTTGGGGAAGATGACTATAGACTTTGGCTGGTGGAGATATTTTAGGCCAGCGTGCTTCCAGTCGTATTACTCTAGAAGGAAATTCTGTACGACGATATTTTGCGGAGGAATTCCAGTTTTTATGAAAAAAACATGCTTCTTTCGGGTAAGATGATTACTCTCTACCAGAATGGCGAAAATTCATAAAAGTTTATCCTGTATCATTAGTAATTTCATAATAGATTGTCTCATTTTCTGGCTAACTAACACAACGTCCTCAAGTTCATTCATAGTTACCCAGCGATAATCCGTATGTTCCCTGAGATCAATTTTTACCTGGGAATCCGCGTTTGCCTTGCATGCGAAAGCTATACCTGGGGCAATGATTCCAGGGCGTATCTGGACATTGAAACATTCCAGAACTTTCCACCGAGTGGCAGTTATTCCGGCTTCCTCGAGCAATTGTCTGCGGGCAGCGTCTTCAAAATCCTCATTTTCGTGGACCGATCCTCCGCCGCATTCCCACACGCTCGGATGCAGTTGTCTGGTGGGAGATCTTTTCAGTATCAATATTTCCGGACCACGTACCCTGTTTATCCTATAGCAATAGGCCGACACAAAAACCTCGACGCGATTGATTCCTTCCTCCCTTGCTCCATAGTTAGTGTTGCAGCAAAAAATTAACAATAGTGACAATGCGGCGATTTTGATCTTCGTCGATTCTGTAATTTCGATTTTCGTCATAAAAGCGTCGAACTAGTAAAACTTTTCCATAAGATGTCAATGGATTGTAAAACCCAGACGAATGAAAAATTTGCGAACGAATCTTTGTGGATTTTTTCATAATATTTTTTACCATGTCCCCATGGCAATTTTTGGACACAACGTCGGCACTGACAAAGTTATTGTCGGAAACTTTTCCACTGTTACTCAATTTTCGTTCACCTTCGGATGGAAGGTACTATCATTTAACTGGATATTGAATGCCCTAAATGCCAAGGATGTTGCGATCCTAGCCGTGTCGTTTTTGGAAAATTCTGAAACTGCATTGGTGAGGTGCGTCGTGAATTACCCGGATCACGCAAATGAAATTTTTGTCAGCAAAAAGATAGATTTTTATACAACCGAAGTTTTGGCTGTGGAAATTGACAGCGTCAGCGATGTTGCAAAAGTTACGAATTCCATATTTGCAGCGGAAATAAAGATGAATTACATGTATCCATTTTTGACTCGACCAGGTGGGAAAATTGGGGTAATTGTTCAAACTGAGAATAACGAGTTTGCGGCCAAAGTTCTTCACGGCAGCGGCATAGTGACGATTGCTCAAAACGATATCGGGCGGTAAAAATTTCACGTGGCTTTGGATGGCAATGGCGCGACAAAATACAGGCCACTGGAGTCTGTGGTGTCTGGAAAGATCGGTTTCATAAGCTTCCGGCAACGCACCGGACGGTGATATGTGCCAATGGTAAAAAATTTGAAATGTATGCCGGTTTATGCCGCACCACCAACTCCTTCTCCTTTTGTTCGAATTTATGAATTCTAAGTTTGAGCAGTTATCTGGGTCATTACTTGGTAGTGATTGCAGTGTGGTTTCGGATTTTACTTTGTGTTGAATTTTAATTGACAAGTACGAAAATTCCCTTTAGGAGTTGTCCCGGAGTGAGTACGAATAACATAAATAATAGTGTGGTCGCGAAGACAAATATAGAAATTGAGGATGTTCCAGTTTATCGTAGCAGGAGGGTAGGATGGACAGGGGGCGATTTGAATGCCAATGCAAAAAAGATTACCGTGTATGGAGTGGAGAGACCAAATAAGGATCCGGCACTATGGATCGACTATAATAGCGATAGAAGAAGTGTGTCGTTTTCCTTGGTTACAAGTGAAATTATTGTGGAAGCTAGTACCAGCTCCACTCACGTCGGCTGTACGGCTGTTGAAAAGACGAAAATCGATGTACAATGCTTGGAATTAGTGAGAAACGGAGAGTTACTGCGAAGCGAAAAACAAATAGAGGAACTTGTGCCCATTTTGCGTAACATGCCGATTAAAAATGTCCTAGAGTTGCTTTTTCACCTGTCAAGAATCCAATATAATGTCTGTGGCCGATTTGGTGTTGTTGTCGGTCTTCCTAAATCCGAATCCGATCACGTGTACGGTCTCGAGTGGGAATAAAAGTGATTGACATATCTGAGAGAAAAAGATAGGCGTCGGTTATGGAACTATAGTAATCTTACCTGAAAAAAGCATATTGTTTTTCCATACAAGCATGAACTTTCCGTTGGTGTGTCGTTGCACTGGAATGCTTTTCTCAAGCAAGACAACTATATAGCTGTTTCATTTGAAAGCGGCGCGTTTTCTTTTATGGAAGGGAAAATTTTCCTGCCAAGTCGTTGGGTAAGATGTCTTTGTTGTCGGTTTACGCCGTGTCGCCAGTTCCTTCCTTTTTTATTCGAATTTGTGAGTTCTAAGTTTGAGCAGTTGTCCGGGTCATTGCTTGGTAGTGATTGCAGTGTGGTTCCGGACTTTAATTTGTGTTGAATTTTAATTGACGAGTACGAAAATTCCCTTTAGGAGTTGTCCCGGAGTGAGTATGAGTAACATAAATAGTAGTAGCACGGCTGCGAGGACAAATGTAGAAATTGAGAATGTTCCAGTTTATCGTACTGGCAGCACGGGAGATTCGAGGAGGGTTTTGAACTCCAAGGCAAAAAAGATTACTGTCTATGGGGTGGAGGAACTAGGAAGTCTGGGAAGTAGTTTGAGATTAAGAGTTCTCAATGATGTAAGATTAGAGGTTACCTATGATCACAACAACAAGAGCATGTCATTCTATTTGATTACACATAAAATTGCCAAGGAAAGCATAAGCAAAATTGTTCGGGAGAGTAGTTGATGCTACAAACACGGCGTTCATACTAGTGTCATAGAAACGAAAATCGGTGCGAGTTGCTTGCAACTACCGCTAGGCGGAGAACAAATAATGGAATTTGCGGCTACTTGGCGTAAGCTGCAGGTTGAAGACATCCTAAGGGCACTTTACTACCTGTCAACGGCCCAGTATGATATCTGCAAATGGCTTGGTGTCAGCCATCCTGGATCAAAATCCAAATCCGAATGCATCCCCGGGTGGGCGTTAGACCGATGCAACAGATAGGATCTCAAAATTTGAAGATGGCTGCGGGGAAACAACGCCCCACAGGTTCCTTGTCGTTATTGGGTATTTATGTTAGTCTTTTTCTGTCAAAGACGTAGGATTTTATGCGCTTGCACACTATATTGTTGCCAGGTTGCTTCGCAACGACATACTTGGCAAAGCATGTGGCGGATTGCGCTTATGGTGTTGTTTTTTCTCTGCAATTTTTTAGAAGCAGGTCAAATGGAATCAGCCTATCACCCGTTTTTAGCAGACGATGACCCGATAAAATGGCACACTTTGCTGCCGAAGTACATAGAATCAGATGTCAAACTGGCCATCGAGATGTCGCAGAGGAATATCGACACGATTGCGTCCTTGCCGCTGGATGAGTTGACATTTCAAAATACAATCCTTGCGCTGGAAAAAGTAAGTGACCCATTAGACACGGCATGGAGCTACGTTGGTCACCTGGACGCAACTTGCAATTCCGATGAACTACGCGCGGAACATAATAAAATGTTACCGTTGGTGGCTGAGTTCAGTGCTAACATTTTGCTGAATGATGACCTCTGGTTGCGCATAAGAACATTTGCCGAGACCGATGAGGCAAAAAATTTATTTGGAATCGATAAAAAGTTGCTGAACGACGTCATCGACAGCTTTCGTGATAGCGGTGCCGATTTGCCGCGTGAAAAACGCAATCGGCTAAAGGAAATAAGGATAGAGGTATCGCAAAAATCACAAAAATTTGCAGAAAATGTTCTGGATTCCAGAAATGACTGGGAAAAGTATATCGACGATGTTGTGGAGTTGGTTGGATTGCCGCAGATAACAATCGATGTCCTGCGGGAGGATGCGAAGGAGCACGGCCACGATGGGTATCGCGTATCGTTGAATCCGAGCAGTTCGGCAAAGTGCATGCAATATTTGGAAGATGAAAATTTGCGCGAAGAAATTTTCCGGGCCTCATTGGCCATCGGGAAAAAGGATCCTTACAACAACGAGAAAATAATTTGCGACGTATTGAAATTACGCGACGAAACCGCGAAAATACTCGGCCACAAAACCTATGCCGATCGCACGCTCAAGCGAAGGATGGCGAAAAACGGGGCGACCGCCCTTTCGTTTGTAGAGAGTTTGCACCACAGAACGGCGAAATTTTTTAACCGCGACATCGATGAATTGGAGGATTTTCGTGCAGATTTTTTTTGCATAAAAAACTCTTCACTGAGGCCCTGGGAGACCGCCTATTTATCGGAAAAATTTAGACAAAAAAAATTTGATTTTGACGAAGAGGCGTTGCGACCATATTTCAAATTGGAAAATGTCATTGGAGGGCTGTTCGAAATCGCAAATGCGTTGTACGGCATAAAATTCGTCGAGCAGAAGACATTTTTTACTACCGATGAAAATGCCACTGTTCCGAATGGCGCAGTTCCTGTTTGGCATAAGGATGTGAAATATTTTAAGGCATTCGAGGAGAATGGTGACTACATTGGGGGCCTGTACTTCGATATCCATCCGCGGGAATCAAAGCATGCCGGTGGGTGGATGAGCGGCACGAAAAGCGGGTATTTCGACGGCAGTGGCGTTTGGCACCATCCGGTTGCGACGATTTGTACAAATTTGACGCCATCGACGGAGAGTACGCCATCGCTGCTATCTCACAGAGAAGTTGAAACGTTATTTCACGAATTCGGACACACGCTGCACCATCTGTTTGGTAAAGTGAAGTATGAGTCGATGAACGGGACAAATGTCGCCTGGGATTTCGTCGAATTGCCATCCCAAATCATGGAAAATTTTTGCTGGGAACGGAAAAGTCTTGATATTTTTGCCAGACATTTTGAGACCGGAGAGCCGATCCCGGACGATCTTTTCAACAAAATGATCGCTGCGAGGAATCACTTATCCGGGGTTGCGATGATGGGCCAATTGTGTTTTGCGAAATTAGATCTCGAGCTCCACCAGAAATATGGCAACTACTCCGGTAAAAACATCGAAAATAGGCTAAAAAAAGTTCTTGCACCGTACCGCATTCCACTTTCCGAATACGTCCCAACGATAATTCTCAGTTTCAAACATATTTTCGGAGGTGGGTATTCGGCGGGATATTATTCTTACAAATGGGCTGAGGTCCTCGACGCCGATGCTTTTAATAAATTTAGGGGAGATGGTGTACTGAGCAGAAAAATCGGTGATGAATTCCGGGAAAAAATTCTCTCCAGGGGCGAGAGCGATGAAGCGGACGTTCTATACCGTGATTTCATGGGTAGGGATCCGGATATCGAACCGTTATTCATACGGAGTGGTCTTGTGGAGTGATTTTTTAAATTGCAGTATTTGTTCATTCGTGGTAATTTTGGTCGTTGAATGAAATTGTTTAACACACTTAGCGAAAAAAAAGAAGAACTGCAGCGTAACAGCGGTGGCCGTTTTACGATGTACTTCTGCGGTCCGACTGTTTACAACTATGCCCACATAGGGAACTTCCGCACCTATCTTCTGCAGGACGTTCTCACTCGAATTTTGGAAGTCGATGGCTACAACCCATGCGTGGTGCGGAACATAACTGATGTCGACGATAAAACAATTCGCGATTCGATGAAAAACAATGTTTCCCTAAAAACCTTTACGGAAAAGTGGGCGACGATATTCCACGAAGACTGTTCCGCCCTGAACGTGAAATTGCCGACTTTTGAGCCCAAGGCAGCGGAACACGTTGACGAACAGATAGCCATGATAGAAGTCCTCGTCGATGGTGGATTTGCTTACGCCACCGCAGACGGATCGGTTTATTTTAAAATTTCAGCGTTCCCGGCCTATGGCGCGCTTTCGAATTTGGCACACCGCGAACTGCAGACACAGGAAGTTGACAGCAGTGGGAAAAAAAATTTAGCTGATGAGTACGACAGAGAAAGTGTTTCCGATTTTGCGCTCTGGAAGGCGACAAAGCCCGAAGACGGCGAAAATTTTTGGCCAAGCCCGTGGGGAAATGGTCGTCCAGGTTGGCACATAGAGTGCAGTGCGATGGCGAAAAAATATTTGGGGGACACCATAGATTTGCATTCGGGTGGCGTAGATTTAAAATTTCCACACCACGAAAACGAGATTGCCCAATCCGAATGTGCCAACGGCAAAAAGTTTTCAAAATATTGGGTGCACATGAACCACCTTCTCGTCGACGGTGCGAAAATGTCGAAAAGCCTAGGAAATTTATACACACTGGCTGATATAACGGCAATGGGGTATTCTCCGCAATGCCTTCGCTATGCCCTCATCGCAGGGCGCTACAACCAGCAACTGAATTTCACAATAAACAACCTGGTGGCCGCGAAAAATGCCGTGGAAAAGTTGCAAAACTTTTTCGAAAAAATTTCCGACGGATCCGGAGTTCAAAAATTTGAAATCTCCGATTGGAAATTTTTCGGAGAAGCATTTGAGGCGCTGATCGACGACATGAACACACCGGCGTGTCTGGGTGGTATTTTCCGATTAATCAATGACATACCCATCGAAGAATTGAATGGTCAGCAAAGATTGGAATTGCACAGGGAATTTTCAACGCTGATGTATTGCCTAGGTTTGCCATTGAATGACAAAAACGAAAACGTTGAAATTCCGGAAAATATTAAGAGACTAGCGGCGGAAAGATGGGTAGCTAAGCAATCGAAAAATTTTGCGGAAGCAGACCGCATCCGCCTGGAATTACTGGATCACGGATGGAACGTCAATGATTCAAAGGACACGTATACGGTTGAAAGAGTGTAAGACGAATCCAATTCATCGACTAGCATGGCGTAAAATTCCACGCCAATCGATCCAAGCTTGGGAAAAATCAACAATGGGTTATTGTTTTTTTGGCAATTTTTGCTCTTCGGATGGGAAAAGGGCGGATCGAAGAGCATCACGAAGGTTGCGGTCCGCAGCACCATTGATGATAAAATATCTGTTTCCAACAAGGTGATCCCTGACAAAATCATATCTGCAAATTTCGACTATCACCGGAAGCAGTTTCGCCTTCGACGTGTCGTCGAGATGCGGGACAAAATTTATGAAAATTTCATAGACGAACCCTGCGATTCGTTTCCTGGCCTGTCCTTTAGGATCACCACCATTCAACTCAAGGACTTTGGTCACTATGTTCACAAAATGCGTCATTACCGGAATCGCATCGAATGTGCAAATGTGTATCAGGTCGTTTCTCAATCCTCCATTTAACCTTAGGACGATTTTTCCAACATCATTATTTTTTATGGAAAGACCTTCCAATATCTCCACCAAATGTATGGCTTCCCTTCCATCCCTAGTATTACTGCCAGCGTTTAGACCATTATTCAAAATCCGCGCACACGTGTCGGAATCTGCTAGGAAATTCAACAATATGTCGCTCAATACACTCTGCGCCTTGCCACGACACGCTTCGGTTAGTTCGAAGCACACGTATTTGCGCATCATGACGTAGATAAGGAAAATACCGGCTGTCGTCCCATAACTGCTTGTTGGTGCTTTTCGGCAAATATTAGCGATGCAATTTTTTAAAGCATCTAAAGTATGCAGTGGAAATTGTCCTTTAACGAACCTCTCAAATGCTGAGCATGCGACATCGATGGCGATGGCATTCCACCTCCACTCAGTAGCATCCACATCCATCAGGCAATCAACGAGAAAAGGAATGTTTGCGATGACATGCTCGTGGAGAGGCACAGAATTTATCACCTCGTGTATATCAGAAGGGTTGGCACTACGGTGTATCCCTATCCCTACATCTAAACCTCTAAGTACACCGAGTATTTTTTCTGCGTCGATGGCAGCATCAGAACAAAGGAACAACGTAACGTAGGAACGTGTACTTCTGGACGCGTTCATCGAGTAGCGCTGGCCACCCATAAACATATCGTATATTTTTTCGACCAAAAGTTTTGGAATTTTGATTCCAAAAGCAGTTGCGACACCTGCGATTTTATCAGGAAAGTTAAAAGCAGGGTTAAAAGCAGGGCTTATTCTAGGATTTAAAAATAAATCACTGAAGGTCTTAGCGCCAACCTCACCCAGGAAGCTAACGAAAGAATCGACGTTAGCACGTTCGCGGCAGCCAGGAGACCCTAACGCATACGATAACGCCTCGATAACATATTCAAGCGCTTTATACTCGGATGTATTGAATGCGGCTCTTAAAAAACTCAATGCCTTGTCTTTGTCGATTGGACCATCCGAACACAGAAGCAACATAATGCCGCAATACATCTCGTCTCTCTTTAGTACTTTTTGATTTTCTATAAATAGATCACATCCCTTTTCGGCCAAAGATTTTGGAATTTCAAAATCGAACATAATTGCGATCTCTATGATTTCCCCAATGACATGCGTTAAATCAGACATTGATCGCAAATCATCAGAGGACAAATTTTCAAGGCGCTCGTTAAAAGAAGCAAGTATACCTTTGACCTGTTCCCTTGCATCTTCAAGTGCTATGTTTTTGTTTCCATATTCTTTGTCCACTTGTGTAAGTTGTTCAAAGCATTCATAAATTGCTTGTGCACCGTACGTACTACCAAGTCCTCGCACACTACTGCTGTTGGATGCTGTGTTTACAACAGCGCGAGGATTCAGTACGACATTCTGCACAAGTTGATCCTGGATATTTACCGGATCCTCGGTATTTGTCACGACTCCCACAGTGGTGGCATTTTGGCTGCTTGCCGTACTACCATTTTCAACCGATTTCAGTATATTAACACCGTTACCTTCTATACTCATCTTATACTCCTAGTTTATTGCTGACTGCACGGACTATGTTAATAAAAAGCACACAATAGCCAAGTTATTTTTGATGAATTTTTACTCTTCTGTCAGTTTTATCATTGCATGTGTTTTCCGTAGAACGGCAAGGACGAAAGCATTGAAATTCAGAGAAGCATCAAAAAACCGGCCGCGGAAAGGTGAGTTTCCAAGCGGTCGAAAAATTTTGCGTATGCAGATCGCATCCGCCTAGGGTTGCTGGAACACGGATGGAACGTCAATGATCCAAAGGACACGTACACGGTCGAAAAAGTGTAAGGCGGATCCACCCGACCGACTGGCGTGGTGTAGAGTAAAATTCCACGCCAATCGATCCAAGCTTGGAGAAATTAGCAACTGATCATTCTTCTTCTGCCATTTCACTCTACGCAGTTCAGCGTAATTATCACACTCAACAAAGGCGTTTTATTTAGCGACACATGGCAGAAAAATTCTTCTTTTGCAAAGAAATAACGCGCTATAGTCATCTTACCCGAGAAAAGCATGCTCCCCCATTTTCCAAGAAACGTAAACCCTGCCAATAAATATCATTAGATAGATGCTTTTTTCAAGTAAGATAACTATATTTTTGATCGGAAGGAGAAAAGAATCCTGTAAGGTGCTTACGAACGTTATCATCCTTGGTATACCATCACCCTCAACCCGCTCCGGCGTATTTACGCTAACATTCTCACTTTTAATACCACCTTGTATCTCCATTTTATATTCCGAATTTGTTACTAACCAGGTCGGCCATGCTCGTGAAATGCGCACAATAGTCAAGCTATTTTTTTATGTGTTTTCCCTTCGCTGCTAATTTTATTATTGCCCGTGTTTTCCCTCGAACGACAAGAACGAAAGTATTGAAATTACTGGAAACATTAAAAAATTAGCGGCGAAAAGGTGAGTTGCAAGCAATCGAAAAACTTTGCGAAGGCAGACCGCATCCGCCTGGAATTGCTAGAGCATGGATGGAGCGTCAATGATTCAAAGGACGCATATAGTCATCTTCCTCGAGAAAAGCACTCCCCTTATTCCAAAAACTGGAATCCTTCTGCTAAATATCGTTAGATTAGAATGCTTTTCTCAAGTAAGATAATTATAACTATACACGAAAAAGCATTGACACCGGAGTAGCGCTTTGCATGAGTGGCAAAAGTCTTTTAGTACCTAGCGACATTCGGCGGAAAATTCCATTTTTTATGGAAAAACACTCCCTTCTCGGGCGAGATGATTGTGAAATGCTCCTGTGAAGTGTAACGGCTATGAATAGAACACCTCCGCCGGCTGTGGAGATCGCGTCGCGAAACTTGGCCGCTTACTTCGATGTCACTGTCCAGTAGTGGTGCGAGCAGACGGAATTGAACCGACGATACCTGCTTGGAAGGCAGAAGTTTTACCACTAAACTATGCTCGCTAATTGCCACGCAAAACCTGGAATATTTGACCATCCAGTCAAGCTTTTTGTACCAATTTTGCTTAAATTTAAAGCAAAAATTTATTGTCAAATGGTAAATGACAGCTGCAGCTCAATTAGATGTGTATAGCCGTCACACTCGACAAAAGCATCCTATCCAACGATACTTGGCGTGGAAATTTTCCTTTTACATAAAGAAGAGCACATCCCTTTCAGGCGAAACAGCTATAGCTCCTTTGGCCGAAAAGGACGTATTTCTTTTCTATGAAGATGAAAATTCTTTCGCCAAATGGAATGCCATTATCGAATGTGACAACTACGGCCGCTGGTTTATCCGAGTATGGCTTGGACTGCTTTGAAAACTGGCTCGATTCTTATGTCTTCCGTCGGAAACCCCCCTTTCAATGGACAGCCATCCGGCCTTATTATTAAAGTTTGCCCATCAAACACGGGTCCAGTCGCAACGTAATTCGTTGCCCCATATAAACAAACCAGCGGACGTCCGAACATGTTGGCAACATGCATTCCTCCAGTGTCAATAGCAATTACCAGGTCATCTTTTTGCATATATTCGACGAGCTCGAGGATTGTTGTCCTCCCTGCCAGATTTGAAATCGCGGTGCGGCTAAAAAATGCTGCCAGTTCGTTTGTAAATACGACATCTGCTTTTGCTCCGTACAAATTGACATGCACGCTATGATATCTGTCGAAAATCCTCCAGAGCAAAGCCTTCCACAGCTCGGTTGGCCACCTTTTGTACGGATTATTTGCCGATCCGCAAATTATACCAATGGAATACTTGTACGTCAACGGTTTCCTGGCGTCCACGCAAAACCTAAACGTGGAAAAATTTTCATCGGCGGAAAATCCAAACTTTTCAATCATGTTTTGCCACAACTTTGTTTGGTGGACGGAGCCAACGTCAAAGTAATTTGTGTATAGGTCTCCGATAAAAAATTTTCTGTACGACCTATTTTTCGTGTCGATACCAATTTTTCTCGGGCAATTTACAGTAAATGTTTCCAAATCTCCGCGCAGAGAATTTACCAACGAAACATGAACATCGTAGTAAGAATTTTTCACCGCCGAAAGATTGAAAAAATAGGACATTTTTTTTTCTGGCAATGGAATCACGTTGTCGGCAATTTTCAACGCTTTTAGAAAATCAACGAATTGCTGTTGGCAAAGCAATGTTAGATCCATGTCATCTCTAGATGCCCTTAGCATGCGCAGGACGGGGATGGCCATTACGACATCTCCCAACCAATTCGGCATGCGAACCAACATTCTAAAATTTTTTATGCGATCCCTCGAAAACAGGTACGCCTTAGATTCTTTCGTCCAATTTCGCTTTGTTTTTCCTAATTTTGACACGTCTACTGTGGACGCCTTCCAGCGATCGTGGGCCCATAACCAGTCGGCACACGCCCAATCACTTCCCTTTAGTATATTTTCCAAGTATTTGTTTGCCGCGAATATTATGGTCTTCGGGTTGTTTTCATCGAATTTTAATCTCTTTAAAACTATACTCGTTCGCCACACTCCCAATCGTCGCGGATAGAGAAAATAAACCGGCACTTTGAATTTTGCATACAATAAGTTTGGCAAATCAGTCGAAAAAACGACTCTATTGAAAAATAGCGTGCGGTAGCCGCTTTCACCGGCGTTTTGATCGAAAAATAGGGACACTACACCACCGGATCTCAGGATTTTCATTGCTTCGAAGAAACCATTTTTTCTAGAGATTAGTCGTATGCCAAATCTTTCGCGGGTCTTTTTTATAAATTTTTCCAAATAGGCCTCTGCGAACGGTCTGTAAACCACACCGATGTCCGGCAAATCCTGATTGTCCACGATCGTTGGAAAAAAGGTCATTGCCTCCATGGTCGTAAAGTGCGGAACAAGAACTATCGCACCCTTTTCCGAAGCAGCAATTTTATCAACTATTTCCCTGTACTTTCTGTGTAGCTTGAAATTCGACTTAATCCTTTCATCGCTGAAAAAAGCCCCGGCCAAGTTTAATAGCCCGAGTTCGATGAGGCGATAAAAATTTTCTGTGCAAATTTTTTTATGCCATAGCAGGTCTTTGTTTGGGAATGCGTGATGTAAATTTGACATCACTACGCGCCTACGGGCAGGCAGTAAAAGCATGGCAATACTGCCGCATAAAACGCACAAACCGCGCACTACGCACACTGGCAAGTGCGCCAATATGTACCCAAGCACGACCAAAACATAATACAACGCTAACCCTCCAAATTCACGTGCAAAACAGCGACTTCAGATACTTTCTAAAAAATAAAATTCGGTTATAAAGCTAAAAGGCAATTGGAAAAATTTTTCGGATCGGAGTTGGCAATTTTTCCCAAAAGTGGAACCCCACCACGAGTCTCCACAAAATTGGGCCACCGTCGCGGATTTTTGTCGTTTTTTACTAATTTTTCGTTGACATCCATCGGCGATATTCTTTCGCCCCGCGAAGTGTGATTCCGTCGTTATATATAATCGCCTTCCCCGAAAAAAGCACACCCTCTATTCCAAAAAATAAGAATTTTTCTGCTAAGTATTATCAGATAGTGTTCCCTTGTCGAGTGTGGCGATTATAGTCGTCTTACTCGAAAAAGCATTTTAATCTAACGATATCTGATGGGAAAATTTTCGCTTTTATGAAAAAAAATGCTTTTTTCGGGTAAGATGGCTACACATTCCGTTCAACGTCGGTGGGTGTTTCGATGGACTTTCAAGCCTATGACCGGTTGTGGAAAAATCTATGCCAGTTAGATGATTTAACTAAAAAAAATGAAAAATATCCGTTCATTTGTAAACAATCCTTGACAACGCCCTGCATTAATCTTTGTTTCTGCCGTAGGTGAGAGTGTATGGCACTGAAAATTAGATTGCAGAGGCGTGGGAACAGAAATCGCCCGGTATACAAAATCGTCGTCGCAGAGAGTACAAGTCGCCGCGACGGAAAATTCGTCGAAGCAATAGGAAATTACGATCCAAATGCCAGGGGAAACGCTCCGGAACTGGCGTTATTGCTGGACAGGGCGGACTATTGGGTAAGTGTCGGGGCGCAGCCGACGGATACGGTTAGAGCGCTGATAAAGAGGGCGAGGACATCGCTGGCGTCCGTCCAGGCTTCGCATTGAGGTTATGATTAGGTTCGATTGCCTGTCGTTGTTCCCGGAAATGCTTAGCGGCTTTGTATCGTATAGCGTAATGAGCCGTGCTGTGCAGAATGGATTGGTGCAAATTTTTTTGTACAACATTCGCGACTGGGCAACGGACAGGTGGCACGTTACCGATGACAGTCCTTTCGGAGGCGGCAGCGGGATGGTTATGAAGCCGGAACCGATTTTTGCGGCAGTGGAGGAATTAGCGTCCGCCGATTCTGTAGTGATATTCCCGTGTCCGGATGGGGAAGTTATGACAACAAAGTTGGCGAAAATTTTATCCAATGAGAAACATTTGATTTTTTTATCGGGTCACTACGAGGGTGTGGACGAACGGGTGCGGGAGGCATTGGTTGACATCGAAATTTCCATAGGAGATTACGTATTGACGAATGGAACGCTGCCGTCCGCTGTGCTGATCGATGCGATTGTCCGCCAGATACCGGGTGTTTTGGGCGGCGAAAATTCTTTGGCCCAGGACAGCTTTAGCGATGGATTGCTGTCGTTTCCGCAGTACACGCGGCCGGCAGAATTTCGAGGCATGACTGTCCCCGATGTTTTACTGTCTGGAAATCACGGGGAAATAGCAAGGTGGCGCCAGACCCAAAGGTTGCTGCGGACAAAAAAACGGAGGCCAGATCTAGTTGACAAATAAGGATTTAAGATGAATCAAGAAATAGAAAAAATTGTTACCGAGGGGCAGGTCAGAAAGGACCGCGAGGTTTTTAAGGTCGGAGATGCGATCAGTGTGCATACGATTGTCCGCGAAGGGGACAAGGAACGTGTCCAAATTTTTTCTGGGATTGTGATCGCCCGTCGCGGATCGGGAATTAATGCGACTTTCACCGTGCGGAAAATTTCGTACGGCGAGGGCGTGGAACGAATTTTCAATATAAATTCGCCATTTATTTCGAAAATTACGGTTAACCGTCCGAGCAAGGTATTGCGTTCGAAGTTGTACTACATGCGCGGCCGCGAGGGAAAGTGCGCAATGCAGGTCAAAGACATGAAGCAATCCTGAGTATGATTTTGCGAGATTGGTGTTATGAATGGAGTTAGAGTGCGATTTGCTCCTAGCCCGACTGGTTTCTTTCACATCGGTGGCGCTCGCACGGCATTGTTTAACTGGCTATACGCAAGACATACCGGTGGAACGTTCATTCTGAGGATCGAAGACACGGATAGTGAACGAGATAGGCCGGAGTTTTTGGATGTAATAATCCGTGGGTTACGATGGTTGGGACTTGACTGGGACGAAGGCCCGGACGTAGGCGGAGAATATGGTCCATACTTCCAGAGCCAACGGGCGAACGTTTACAGCGCCCACATAGAAATGTTGAAAAATAGCGGCTACGCATACGAGAGGGATGGCGCCCTGTATTTTAGAGTATCCGGAGAGCCGCAGATCATACACGACTTGATACGCGGAGATGTGGTCAGGAAAGAAGAGAAAGATTTTGTCATCGTACGTTCCAATGGAACTCCGGTTTTTCATTTGGTAAATGTCGTCGATGACATGCTCATGAAGGTAACGCACGTTATTCGCGGAGAAGACCATTTATCAAACACCAGCAAGCACGTCGAATTGTTCAAAGCATTTTTCGTGACGCCACCACTGTTTGCCCACATTCCGCTGATTTTAAAATCTAATGGATCCGGCAAGATGAGCAAGCGCGATGTCGGGGCGCTAGTCGAAGGCTACGAAGCGGATCATTTCATAGCGACAGCAGTTCGAAATTATTTGTGCTTGCTTGGATGGTCTCCGAAGGAAGACAGGGAAATTTTACCAATCGATGAAATTATTCGATTGTTCGATGTTAAGGATGTGAATAAAAACAATGCCCGCTTCGATGAGAAGAAGATGGCATTTTTCAATGGAGAGTACTTAAAAGCGATGCCATTGGATGACTTTTGCGCCATAGCGCTGCCAATTCTCAAAAATAGTAATATTGCCATTGAAAAGTTTGATTCGTCCTATGTTCGCGACGTATTGGGGATATGCCAGAAAAAATTGCGATCACTTGGAGAACTTCCGGATTTCGTCGATTATTTTTTCACGGAGGAAATAATTTACGATGGTGAAGTTTTGAAAAAATTACTGGCAAAGTGCGATGCAAAGGCGCGAATAAGCGAATTTAAATGCGCATTTGAAAATTTGCCTTCCGTCGACGAAAAATCAGTAGAAAGTCTCGTCCACGTATTGGCGAATTCAAATGGTATCAACAGCGGTGAATATATTCACAGCGTACGGTTTGCCCTTTCCGGGCGCAGCGTTGGGCCGAGTTTTTTTGGATTAGTGCGGGTTTTTGGCAAATCCCGTGCGATTTCAAGGTTACGCGGATCGTTGACTGTATTCGATTGAGTTATGGTCATCTTACCTGAAAAAAAGCATTCTGCCCAACGATACTTGATGGAAAAATTCCCGTTTTTATAAAAAAAACAATACGCTCTTCTCAGACAAGATGACTATGATACTGGGGTTTCCTTAATTGTCCCTGTTTGTGCAGCTGCATTCATCTTACTCGAAAAAAGCATACCCCACTCCCTTTTTTTTCCAAAAAAACTAGAATCTTGCCGCTAAACAACTATAGCAGCTCCGGTTAAGAAAGGCACAAAAAAGCATGGTAAAGTGCATCGCCAAGGGAAGAGAAAAGAGGCAAGATATCCCTGAGTTTTCGTTTGAGTTTAGCCCAAAATTTT
>JAISXS010000091.1 GCA_031270385.1 Puniceicoccales bacterium
CCTTCGCTCTGTGATTCTCGAAATACTTTACTACCTTTTCCCTCAGATCTTTCGAATAGTACATCTCGCTCTTACCTACTATATTTTTAAACGCCCTCGTCAAGGGGAATTGCTATAACTTCCTGTATTTCCTCTTCAACGGCTCTCGCTCTAAACTCCCTGTTTCCTTCAACTTCTTCTTCCATTTGAATATCGTCCTCTCATTTACTCCAAATACCTCGCTCGTTTCCTTTACTGTGTGCGTGCTTTCGTATTTTAACACCCTTTTCTTCAAGTCCGTTGTACAATATGCCATCCTTGCTTCACTTATAATTTTCTATGGCCTTGTCAAGTCGTTTGACTATAGTTATCTTCTCCGAAAAAAGCACATCCTCTATTCCAAAAAATAAGAATCTTTCTGCTAAATATCATTATACAGAATGCTTTTCTCAGGCAAGATAACTATAGTCATCTTACTCGAAAAAAGCATTTTAACCAACGGTGTTTGACGGGAGGATTCACGTTTTTATGAAAAAAATACACTTTCTTCAGGTAAGATAACTATAGTCATCTTACCTGAAAAGAGCATATTGCTTTTTTCAAGTGAGATGACTATACAACTCACAGTTTGGGCCGCAGTACGGCAGAAACCCGGCAAACAACCACGCAAATGCGCACCCCAAACCGCCGCAGGTGCAGGTGGTTGGGGATGCGAGTTTCACTAAAGGGACGCGTTCGTCCTAACGAAATTTCACTTCCGCGAGTGCATTCCGCGATTGCCCCGTCGCTTTATCGATTTTTTGAATATCTATTGTTGGAAACTCATCGAGAATAACAGTCCAATTGGTTTCGTGATCGGACACGTTGTCTGCCTTTTTTATAAAAGCAGACAATGCTTCAAATGCTTCGGTAATATACTTTGCCATTGCATCGTTATCCGTAAAGGCACCGCCAAACGGTATAGTGAAAAAATAGCCAAACTTTTCATTAACATATAATATGCTGAAAGTATAACTATTGAAGCCGTATCCACTTTGTCCAAACGACAAAAGAGGTTTCCCGAGTTTTACAAGGTCGACAAAGGCATAGTGCGAAGTCGGACCAATGAGTGTGTTATCCGTTGAAAAGAAATAACCCGTGTCGTACAATTCGACTCCGCCAATAAGATCATCTGGAATCACTATGCCAAGCTCAGTGGCAAAATTTTTCAACCTTTGCAAATCTGCTTTTTCGAAATCGTAATTCGGTTTTAATCTCAGCTCGTCTGGGATAGCGGGGGCATCGTACATTGACTGATTACCAATCTCGATCCGCGAATCAAAAGCGTTGTCGTTCATAATTCTCCTTTTTACTAAACATTTTATGTTAGGCATTCCACATTACAAACATAGTTTCAACGTAGTATGCGCGAACGCGTAGAAATTTTTAGGACTACACAACCGCTTAACCACCGGCGACCCAACCCAGTCGTTTGGAGAAATTACCTTCTCAGCCACATACAAACGAGTCGCAGCCTCCTTGAGCAACTTACCCCTGAACACGGTAGCATCAACTTCTCCGGGAGTCAGTCCACATCCCTCACATATACTTTTTAATTTTTTTAAGTCGAGATTATTTATGGCGTCAAACATGTTCGTGTCTATAACGGGTGGCATGCAAAAAGTTCTGAACATCCGCCCAGGCACGGCTGCCCACGGTTCATTGCCACGGTCTATCAATTTATCCGGAATACACTTCGTCAATCCGGGGCGACTGCGGGAAGATGGGAATGACCAATCGTTGTCAAATGCAACCACGCCTCCTGTCTTATCATCGATCGATAGATTGGAGGCATGTCTATCGACTTGTCCGCATATAACGTCGATGATCTGTAGACACGTATCTGTCCGGATGTATCTATTTGACCTGAGCAATCGGCGCTTACTATATTCGTCTCTGGCTATACTTCCCACGGTTTTCCCCGCCATATCCATAACAAGCGAAGGCACGAAGGTGCGTTTGTCAAGCACCATTCCGGCTGAGCAGCCGGCAACAACATCTACTGACATCAATCCCAACTCTTTCATCATGTCGTGAATAGCGACGGTTGCCATGTTGTGTCTGTACGATCCGACAATATGGCCCGTAACTTTCGAAGTATCGATGCCGTCATTAATAAATTTTCGCCTGTTGGACCGCATTTTTTGCGCGTCACAATTTTTTGTTGCGACTTTTTTGCCAGATGGCAGCTCGGATTCATGGACAGTGTTGAAGGCTCCAGAACCAAGTTTCTTGCCAAGTGTGAGGCCGACTTGCTTGTTCGCTATAGCGTCCAGTTGCATTATTTCCGCCTCGACTATGATCGCGAAGTCGAGGCACGCCTCTGCGGAGTCGCACTCGTTTATAGCGAAAAGTCCGTTATTCAATCGCAAAATTGGCTCGTTGACCAGGGCAACAAGTGCCTTTGACATGCTATTGACTTCTTGACGCGTTAAAGTATCCTTATTCTCAAAAGCATAGTGTGCAAATTTTTGTATTGTGGTGACGATTGAACTCTGATTTTCAAAGAAAATTTTGTTGTTTTTTGCAATTTTAAGGCGTAGATTGTTAATCGATTGGATTTGGTCTTCCGTCTCTTGCTGCAGTGTAGGCTGGTCTGGTAATTGCTGGGGTTTAGGTTGAGGCTTAGGTTGTTGGACTTGTGGCTGCGGCTGAGGCTTAGGTTGTTGGACCTGCGGCTGCGGTTGCGGCTGAAACGGTAGCTGGGGTTGTTGAAACACGTTTCTTTGAGCTACAGACGAGAATATATTTTGAGCATTAAGCTGCTGTGGAATGTTTTGAGGTCTCTGCTGCTGTTGCTGAAACCGTTGTTGCAACCACTGCTGAAATTGAGGTTGTCGAAACTCTTGTTGCAACCACTGCCGAAATTGAAGTTGTTGAAATGCGTTCCTTTGAGCTGCATACAAGAATACATTTTGAGCATTCTGGCCTATAGGCTGCTGTGGAATGTTTTGAAGTCCATGCTGTTGCTGAAATTGCTGAAACCGTTGTTGCAACAACTGCTGAAATTGAGGTTGTCGAAACTCTTGTTGCAACCACTGCCGAAATTGAAATTGCTGAAATGCGTTCCATTGAGCTACAGGCGAGAATATATTTTGAGCATTAAGCTGCTGCTGAAATTGCTGAAACTGTTGTTGCCGCGGTTGCGGCTGGGGTTGTTGAAACACGTTCCTTTGAGCTACGGGCGAGAATATATTTTGAGCATTAAGCTGCTGTGGAATGTTTTGAGGTCTCTGCTGGTGCTGAAATTGCATCATCATAGGATGCAAAACTCCAAAAACTGCGGCGTTATTTTGCATGAGCCCAACTCCGGCCATGTTGTTTGTGATTCTGATACTCTTATCCATAATTTGACGTCCTTAACAATATAAAATTTTACTACGTTCCTAGATTTGGCTTTGGAATTATGCAAACGCTTGCAGGCTTTTATAAAACTTCCTTGCCAATCTATTCTGCAGGATGCAACAACATTTCCAATAAAAGTCAAGTGTTTTATGCCTAATTTTGACAAAGTGACTAGAAGATTTCTTCCACGTCGGAAGCGCTGTCCGGATCGATTCCCTGAACTAATATAGTCGTCTTGCCCGAGAAGAGCATACCCTCTATTCCAAAAAACAGGAATCTTTCTGCTAAACATCGTTAGACAGAATGCTTTTCTCAAGTAAGACAATTATATGGCGTTCGGTGTCTGTCGGTATTTGTGCCGCGTATCCATGGCTACCATCTGCCCTGGTCGTAGCACGGAGAGGATGGAGCGTTTCACCAAAGTGTTATAGCTGTTTCGCCTGAAAAGGGCGTGCCTTCTTTTGCAAAAAGGAGAGTTTTTCCGCCAGGTATCGTTAGATAAGATGCCTTTCTCGATCGTGACAGCTATATAGCTGTCACATGCGACAAAAGCATTCTGTCCAACGATACTCGGCGAGGGTATTTTTTTTGTAAAAGAAAGCACACCCTTCTCAGGTAAAACAGCCACATAATCATCTTACCCAAAAAAAGCACACCCTCTATAGTCATCTTCCCCGAAAAAAGCACACACTCCATTCCAAAAAACGGGAATCTGCCCGCTAAATATCGCCAGATAGAATGCTTTTTTCAAGCAAGACGACTATATTCCAAAAAACAGGAATCCTCCCGCTAAATGTCGTTAGACAAAATGCTTTTCTTAGATAAGACAACTATATTTATAAAAAAAACAGAACTTTTCCGTCGAGTGTCGTTAGATAAAATGCCTTTGCCGAGTGCGACGGCATATGTCTGCGTCGCCGAATCTCTCAACAAAATGACGCCAAGCTGGTGTGAATGGCAACGTCTGCCATTCGCGAGCTGATTACATTTCAAAATGAAAATATGCTTTGAATTCGCTTTGACCACCGTTGCTACGACTGGAGCCTAAGCCACCTTCGTCTCCAAACTGTACTTTCGGCAGTCTCTCATGTTTGGGTGGAGCGGACCGATACATGGCATGCCACGCATCGGACTGCGTACGAATTCCCGGCAAGCGGGTATCAGGTGCATGCGAAAACCGATTGAAATGGCCGTTGGTCCACACCCTCGCGTACGGAGACCCTTTGTGGCTTTCATACACGGTCCCAGTTCTGCTGACAATGACGCCGTAGGAACAGCAGAAGTTCGACGATTCGTCGTTATTGCGAAGTCGCTTATCAAAATTTATTGCCCTCGATCTTATCATCTTCGCGGCAGAACGCGAATCCTTCGGCTGTGGTGAGTACATACATTGTAGCCACAAAAACTCCGGCATGGAACTATCGATCGCATCATAGGCGGAGACGCCGACGGTTGCGAAAACTATAAACATTAAGACTAGCTTTTTCATAGGTGCATTACTGTAAAATTTTACCATTTAATAGGGGAACCTCCTGCGGTGAGGGCGTCAATACCCCAACCTCTCCGCGGAATCTTGCGTTGTCCAGCGACGACAAAAAATACAAAAAAATGCGAATAACCTCACCATTAGATGGCGATATAGCAAAATCTTTAATTGTCAATGAATTATTTTTCCTAATTTTTATAAAAAAAGCTTCCACATTGGAGAAAAAATGTTACCATCGGCGCACTGGTTTGTAGTGGCACAGTTTCTGCGGTGGGTGTGTCGGCGAGAATGTGGGACGAAGCATGAAAATTGCGGTGAGTGCTGGCATCGAATTCGCAAGGCGCTCGTACATACACAGGAATGAAACGGGTTGTGCGGGAAAAGGGAGTTAAAATGAAGTCGATTGAGAATGATCTCTGGCAGTGGGGATGCGAATATGGTTCACCAAGGGAAAATTTTGAATTTAAGCTGGTCAGTGATCTGACGTGGCCGGTTGGCGAAAGTTTTGCCGCTATTGGGCTGTCAAAAGAAACGAGATAGCGTCACGATTTTGGGTATGTGGTGTGAATTTCTAGAAATTCTATTGTATTTGTTCTCATGGGGGGTATATGGGCGAGGGTGCTGCGATGGATGAAGGAAAATCTGAATTTTTGCTAAAGGTGCTCTCAGGCAACCACCAGGGAGCGGAAATCGTGTTCGGATACGAAACGATTGTCATTGGCAGCGATAGTAGCAGCGATGTGATATTGTCAGATTCCCTTATAAAACCCAGACACGTTGAGCTAACATTTTCCGGTGATGGCATAACGGCAAAACCTTTGGATAGCAAAGTGTTTGTCGATGGCAAATTAATCAAGAATGAGACGGCAAATGTTGAGCAATTGCAATTTATAACCATTGGATCGACGCACATGGTTATTGGTCCTGCCGACCAGACGTGGCCTGCCATATCCGCTGCCGATGCCCCGCAAATTGGAGGGGAGGTTGAAATCAGCGAAGAAGACGCTAAGGTATTAGAAATAAATGATGAAATCCCACTGGATGCAGGAAATGTGAAAAAAATAAAAAAAAGAAAAACGCTGATCTATGGTTGCGGAGCTTTGGTGATTGCGACGTTTGCCGTAGCGTTACTATCATTCATGTCGATGTTTTCCGAGCCAGAGAAAGTCATTGAAAAACCGGACACTTTTAAACTTCTACAAAAAGTCGTAAGTGACATGAAACTTTCCAATAGTGTAACGGTCACGAAGGAGGCAACTGGGTTTGTCGCGTCGGGATATACGACCACTGAAGACGAAATATCCGTCCTGCGCACTAAACTGAATGCCATAGACCCGACGACGAAGAGAAAACTTTACAGCGAGGAAAAAATTTTATCGGAAATAAACGCGCAGTTAGCCCTGATTGAGTCGCATCCGCAGGTAAAAGTTGTGACCAACGGCGTATTTATGCTCACCGGATATGTTTACGACAAGACAAAGTGGAGCAAGACGCGTAAAAGGATATCCGAAGACGTAACTGGCATAGTGGATTTGCAGGACGAGGTCATACTACCCGAAAAAGCTACCAATGTCGCGAGTCCGATAATTGCGAGATACAAACTAACAAAAAAAGTTAGGCTCATGCCGCAGCCAGAAATTTTAGCGGTCGTTGGGTTGATATCGAAGGACGAGGAAGAAAGTTGGAAATTGGCGAAGGTCCAGTTAGAAAAGGCCTTTAGGGATATTCCGCTAAAAAATTTAGTGAGAATAGATGATCAGGAAGTGATAAGGCAGCAGTATTTTGGGAGCGAAGTGAGCAGCGTTTCCATTAGTGAAAATGGCATGAATTGGATAGGATTCAAGGATGGAGCGAGGTATATGGTCGGGTCAACCTTATCCAATGGTTACTCTATCAAAGATATAACTCCAGACAACATCGTCTTGACAAAGGATAATCAGACGATCATCCTGAAGATCGGAGAGTTGAAATAAAATGGATTTTGGGAAAAGGCAGCGGCAGGTGTTTGTGGACATGGAGGGTAATTTGCTCAACGACAAAACCGGGACGTATCGAAAAGAGTTGATTAACAAGCTGTTGGTCTACGATGGGGCGATGAATGCCATGTTGCACGACGCGAGCGATGATAGTGAGCTGTTCAGAAGAGTCAATGCTCTGAAAACGGCTATTCAGAGGGCCAAAGAAACGGTAGAAAAATTTTAGGCCATTGTAGCCTCTTACTCGAAAAAAGCATTCTACTCAACGATATTTGACAAGGAAATCTCTGTTTTTACTAGAGAAACAGTATGCCCTTTCTGGGCAAGGTATAGCTATTACATTCGATAAGGGCATTCTATCCAACGATACTCGGCGGGAAAATTTTTCTTTTTGCATAGTCATCTTCCTCGAAAAAAGCACGCCATCCATTCCAAAAAACGGCAATTTTCCTGCTAAATATCGTTATGCAGAATGCTTTTTTCAAGCAAGATAACCATAAAGAAAAGCACGCCCTTCTCGGGTGAAACAGCTATATAGTCGTCCCACTTGACAAAAGCATTCTAGTGCAACGACACATAGACGGAAAATCCATGCTTTTATGGAAAAAATAATATGCTTTTCTCAAAGAAGACAACTATACATATCGTTAGACAAAACGCCTTTCTCAAGTAAGACAACCATATTGAGTACGATGACTGTAATTCCGTGCTTTGATTAGGCATAAATTTTTATGGCAGTAACCATGGGATGCCTTATTTTTTTGTTGACAACGCATGTGATCACAATTTAGTGCCGCCTCACGACAATTATAAAGTTATAAGGAGGAAAGCGAGTGAGAGTAGGTAAGAGGAATGTTGAACCTGAGCAGAAGGTTGAACCTGGGCAGAATGTTGAACCTGGGCGTGAAGTGCGTCCGCAACAAAGACAAGATGCGGAATCTGGACACGTTGGACCCGTCGTCGGTGGGCACCAGATTGATAATGGTGGTCGTTCCGCGACAGATATGAGGGTGCCGGATCCGTTTCAACCAACAACGAGAGAAATTGATCAACAGCGGCCTGCCCCTATGACGCTACCAGATGTGAATGCGACCGCGACAGCGCTAGTAAATGAAATCAGTGACCTCGTTACTGCTTCGTCGGCGCTCGACAAAGGAAATGAGGATGACGAACTTTCCTTGTATGGCCTAATAGCCAAACAAAAAATAGAGGAAATGCAAAAACAAAAACTCTCTCTTGAGAAACCAATATTGTGGGGGACGCTGCGCGATACACTCATTTCCATGCTGACCGAAATAATGAATTTGTGCGCTCTTGAAAAGTCTCAAGTGGAGGACAGAATCGGAGATGTTCTTAACATAATTCGAGGTTACGCTTTGTCCTTTTTGGACGAAACAAAAAGGTCTACTGTGGGCCAACTGCAAGATCTGTGCATCCATGTGGGACACGTCAAAGCAAACATGCAGACAATCGCCGATGCGTTGACCAGCGAAGACAGACTCTCCTTAATTGCTTTAATGAATGGCATTGGCGACACAGATGCTCCCTTTGGGTCGCTGATTGCCTGTACTAATTCCGAAACGATGGTCGCAGGAGAACGCAAGATCGGTGTTTCGACGTCTTCATCTCCGGCGCCTTTGAACAATCGTCCTGTACAGGTGAAGCCGGTTCCGTTAGATGTCGTATTCACATGCGACGGCTTTGACTCGAGGTTTTTGTACGAGCTTAGATCAGGCCTGGAGTCCCATTTGAACAAGGTAGATATTTCATTAAAAGAAGCATCGAGATCCAACACAAGAAAAGAAAACGTAAACAATAGCCAATTTTTTGCTAGTTACGAGGAGTATCTTATGGAAGAGGTGTCGCACCTGTATAATTTTCTCAGTAAACCAGCCTACGACGCGATAACTAGAAGACTAAAAACAAAGGACAAAAAATACTGTGATTGGCATTTCAGGTTTGTTCAAGTCAGCCATAGCATAAGAGATTCAATCGGCAGTAATGACAAAAAAATAGATCTGAACTTTGTCGCTGAACAAGTTTCAGG
>JAISXS010000093.1 GCA_031270385.1 Puniceicoccales bacterium
CCTTCGCTCTGTGATTCTCGAAATACTTTACTACCTTTTCCCTCAGATCCTTCGAATAGTACATCTCGCTCTTACCTACTATATTTTTAAACGCCCTCGTCAAGGGGAATTGCTATATACACCAACTCCGCGATTTTTCTGGGAAAAGACCACCACACGATTGTCTTTTTTACCGTATTCTTTAAGGATTTTCGGTGACCCGTCCGTTGATCCATCATCTATGCATATTATCTCCACATCGCGGAATGTCTGCCCCACAAGCGCATCTAGACACTTTCGCAGATATTTTTCAGTGTTCTATACTGGAACGATTATTGATATTTTTACGTTTTCCACCATATCCCCCCGTATTTTCCATTGCGACTTTCTCATTTTTTCATGTTCGTCGCCCAATGCTGCTGCATACAAATCCTATTTTTTTTGCTTCGCGTATGTCTATCACGTTGCGCATGTCAAAAATTTTTGGTCTGACCATTGTTGATTTTATTTTTTTCAAA
This sequence comes from Puniceicoccales bacterium, assembly GCA_031270385.1. Taxonomy (GTDB): domain Bacteria; phylum Verrucomicrobiota; class Verrucomicrobiia; order Opitutales; family JAIRKQ01; genus JAIRKQ01. The sequence continues at coordinate 498 of JAISXS010000093.1, forward strand.
TCCAGATCCTTGAATTCATCCCACTCCGTTGCAATGACCAACAAATGTGTTTCCTCTGCGGCTGCATAGGCGCTCCGGGCGTATTTGATCCGGTTTCCGAGCAAATTCTCTGCGTTGGCCATGGCTCTTGGATCATAGGCAACAATTTCTATCTCACTTTTTTTTAGAACATTTTCAATTATTTCTACGGCCGGACTTTCTCTGCAATCATCGGTCCCTCCCTTGAAGGCAAGGCCTAAAATCGCCATTTTTGGATTAACAATCCCCTTTATGTCATCCAAAATGCGGCTGGCCATGTCAGTTTTCCGTTTTTCATTTCCGGCAATGGCACACTCCACAAGGCTGAGACGGACACCATTTTTCAACCCCATGGAAACCATTGCACTGGTATCTTTTGGGAAACAACTTCCACCATACCCTGGACCTGGGTTTAAAAATTTATCTCCGATTCTCGAGTCCATTCCTACACCAAGCCTAACTTCGTCAATTGATGCACCAGTTTGTTCGCAAAGGTTAGCAATTTCATTAATGTAGTGCACCTTTATAGCGAGGAAGGCGTTAGAGGCATACTTTATCATTTCGCTGGAGCGGCGACTGACGCGGACAATTGGAAATTTACCGAGAAGTGGTTTGTACAGTTCTTCTATGACTTTCTGTGCCCGCGTACTATCGGTCCCTATTACAATCCTATCAGGATTGAAAAAATCGTGTACGGCAAATCCTTCCCTGAGAAATTCTGGTATAGACACAACATCAAATTCTGCCGTTGGGTTTTCCCTGCTGATTATACCCTCAATTTCGTCGCACGTCCCGACTTCGACGGTAGATTTCAAAACGATGACCGTGTAGTTGCCCAAAAATCCCGCTAACTCCGTAGCCGATTGGCGAACATAGCTCAAGTCAATCGTCCGGGTCTGCGGATCTGTTGGCGTTCCTACGCTAATGATTACCACATCGGCATCGGTGACGCCATCTTTCATAGAAGTTGAAAACCTGATTTTTTTTGCATCAAGATTCCTCTTGAAAATGTCTTCCATGCCATCCTCGAATATCGGCATGTTGCCATTTTTGATGTGCTCAATTTTTTTTGTATTGCTGTCGACACAGATAACGCTGTGTCCCAGTTCAGCAAATCCCACACCGGTGGAAAACCCGACGTAGCCAGTTCCAATTATGCCTATCTTCACCCGAAAATAACCCCTTTGAAATAATCTATTGTCACCGCTAACCCATCATCCAGCGTCATCTCCGGGGACCATCCGAATTTCTTGTTAGCCAATGAGGTGTCCGGTTTTCTGCGTACCGGATCATCCGATGGAAGCCTCCTGTAAACAATTTTTGAAGACGTTAGAATTTTGTCTAAAATTTTTGCTGCCAGCTCATTTATAGTAAATTCCATCGGATTCCCGACATTTACCGGTCCGGTGAAATCACGTGGTCCGTTCATTACGCGTACAATAATTTCTACCATGTCATCGACGTAGCAAAAGGAACGCGTCTGCGTTCCATCGCCGTACACCGTGATATCACCTTGCGTCAGCGCTTGGCAAATGAAATTGCTAATTACTCGACCGTCATCCGGCGCCATATTCGGCCCATAGGTGTTGAATATGCGAACGACTTTTATGCCAATGCCCTCTTCCCTGTGGTAATCAAAAAACAAACTCTCTGCACACCGTTTTCCCTCATCGTAGCACGATCGTATGCCAACCGGATTGACATTGCCCCTGTAATCTTCCGATTGTGGGTGCACAAGTGGATCGCCATATACTTCCGAAGTGGAAGCCTGTAAAATCGTGGCACCATGATCCTTTGCCAGTTCCAACATGTTAATGGCGCCGATCACACATGTTTTTGTCGTAAAAATAGCATTTTTCCCCTGGTAAGCAGGTGGAGACGCCGGACACGCGAAATTGTAAATTTTATCTATCTTTTCTTCAACTTTGAGCGGCTTGATTATGTCATGTTCCAAAAATTTAAAATTTTTCTTTTTCAGTAATTCTTTGACGTTTTCCAGTTTGCCAGTGGAATTATTATCAACGCAGATAATCCTATCGCCATCGTTTATCAATCGCTTACATAAGTTTGAGCCCAAGAACCCAGATCCACCTGTGACTAACGCCGTTACCATTATTCTCCGGCTGCCCATCTTAGTTTTATTTTTTGATTCATCGAGAAAAAATGACACGTAAAACATTTTTACTTTTTATTTGCTTTTAAACGCGTATTAAACACAGCGCGGCTGAGGAAAGCGTGTTCTTTTTTGCAAAGAAAGCAATTTTCCCGCCAGGTACCGTTAAATAAAGCACGTTCATCGAGTGATCATACGCCGTTCACATTCGAATTTCAAGCCGATAAAATTCGAGTGCAACGGGTACATTTTCCAATGCGGTGACTGCGTGAGTATTCACAAAAATTTATGGTGGAAAAAATGTGTGGACATTTTCCGCGTTGGCTGCATCTTCCGCGGCAAACGTATGATGAGTACTCGCGAAAGTGAAAGTGTGGAAATTATCGTGTTGTGCGGCGGCGGATCGTCCTCTGAACGGGAAATTTCGCTCCGATCCGGAAAGAATGTTTACAGAATGTGCCAACAATCGTTCCCAACCCAGATGGTTATTTTGAATGAAGATGCATTGCCGGCGGAAGTAGCACACGCAAAAGATTCAATAGTTTTTCCGGTAACACTCGGCGAATTTGGAGAGGACGGAGGTTTGCAGACGCTACTTGAAAGCGCTGGCCTGACCTTTGTCGGAAGTGACGCCAAGGCGAGTGCTCTGTGCATGAATAAATTCGCTGCCAAACAAGTTCTTTCCGCGAACGGTGTTAGAGTCCCCGATGGCATAAAATTTACTAAACAGAACATGCCAACCACAACCTCGCTGATTGAGACACTTGGTAGCGATTTATTTTTGAAGCCAAACGCCAAAGGAAGTAGTCTTGGTGCCAGTGTCATTTCGTCGAAAGAAGAATTGGTATCCGCATTATCGGAAATCGGGGATGGGGAATACGTCGTCGAAAGGATGATACATGGCATTGATTTGACGGTCGCCGTGCTCGATGGGGTCGCCCTGGAGGTCGTGGAGATCCTGCCCAAACATGGGTTTTTAGACTACGACAACAAGTATGTCCCGGGGAAGTCGGATAGAATATGCCCAGCAAAAATTCCACCGAATGTGGCAAAGGAGGCGAAAGCAGTTGCCGAATCAGCATTCCAGAACATGGGATGCAGGGATTGGGCGAGAATGGATTTTGTTATGGAGAAAAGTGGCAAGTTGTTTTTTCTGGAAACGAACACAATCCCAGGAATGACAGACAGCAGTTTTTTCCCGATCAGTGCCGCCGCCGTCGGAATAGATTTGCCGACGCTCGTGGCAAAGCTTGTGCGCATGGCAGCCTCTCGTAGGCGATAAAATAATCACCTCACTTGAAAAAGGTGTGTTGTTCCTGTGTAAAAAAATTTTCCACACTAAGCATCATTGGGTAGGGTATTTGCCACAAGCGTGACAGATGTGTTTCCTAGGCGGGAGATAATCGGGTCTTTGCCTACAGGGGAAAACGGTGTCGGAACTAGTTCTTTGGGTAAAATTTTTATAAAACATCGCAGACAGGCGGATAAAAATATTATTTTTGTTGACTTTTTTGCATTCCATTATTACACAGGTCGTCGTTTTTACGATTGATGCATATGATGCATAGAAATACCCCCCTAGTTGTGCTGTCGGAAGATGATGTTAGGCTGGCAGACATTTTGCAAAAACAAATAGAAATGTCCGGAATGGAGGTGCAAACCTTCTACGACGGAGCAGGAACTGTTAAGTTTCTGCAGCGGGAGGCGGCAAGTGTGCTGCTCCTAGATATAAATTTGCCGGATATTGACGGATTCGACGTGATAAAGCAGTTGCAAAACAGTCACATCGACGTCCCTGTCATTTTCCTAACGGCGTTTTCCGATGAATACTATAAGATCAAAGGATTCGATGCCGGAGCAGAGGATTTTATAACGAAGCCGTTCAGCTTTACTGAGTTGATTGCGCGAATAAAAGTTGTCCTGCGAAGGGCGTATGGCAAAGATAGGGACAACGTTTCCAGCAATGCTGCACTGTGCGACGATGATTTTGAATTCTGCAGCGCAGTCGTGAAGCCATCTCTCATGCAGATAATTTTCAAAAACGGCAATGTCGTGTCCATTGGGCGAAAAGAATTAGGAGTGCTCAAGCATTTCTCGTCCAATGAAAATACGATTCTAAGCAGGCGGAATCTCATCCATAATGTGTGGGGGAAATACGCAAATGTGCGCAGCAGATCCCTCGATCAGTACATAGTAAAGATTCGCCAGCTGCTGAAAGAAAACGGGGCCGATGCGAATTCCCTTCACACTTTGCACGGTATTGGATACATTTATACGGCGAAGCCGGGCGTTCCCGACATGACACGCAGGGAATACGCCGACGCCTTCGATGTGATGCTGTGACGAATTCGGGCCGGGCCGGTCGGCAACTCGACGTGTCCAACGAAGATGGGTTCCGACTTGTGTGATTGCGTATGGTTATGATGCGAGCGACGTGTGGGAAACGGGTGTCAAAAGGTTACGTTGGTGACATCTCTGGCGCCGTCGCATATCCATCGCCATGCGTCGCTTCTGAATTTTTCGTGGAAATATTTAACATTTCCTCCAAGGGCGCGGCCGAACGGTCGATCCACGAGAATCGCTAGTTTGTCCTGCTGCACATGCACTAGAAATGCCATTCTTTCTATGTGAGCGGAATATCTGAACACAAACACGATATCGTCGAGGGTCGCCGTACCAGCCCACCCTTCAAAGTTATCCAGTTCGATCAGGATTCGAATTTTGTTGTATTTTTTTATGAGTTTTGCTAAGAATGGCACTATGTCGGCGTAGTCCCCGTGGGTCAACTTCCCGGACAGGGTCATCGCAACAACATTGCCAGAGGAAAGTTTTTTGATTTCATGCATACAAACTCCGGTAATCGACGGGTAACATTTACGCATTAACGTTCCACGGGAAAGCCCAAAATAAACCAAAGTAAATATTTCCACGGATTTTCAAAATTTTTGTTGCCATTTGACGCAAGAAATCCACCATTCAAGAGAATGAGTGGGTTCCTAGCGAGATTTTTTTGTGTCGCGGCGGCGGTGATGTGTTTCGGGTGCCAATCTATTGGTCCTGGTGTCATTGAGAAGTCGCACCCAAAGTACAATGATGCTTTGACGAGTGCCATTGACCAGCAGTTGTTGGCCAATATTGTTAAGCTGAAGTATCGCGAGAATCCGATGTTCTTGGAGGTGAGCAGCGTTACCGAGAATTGGAGACTTGCCTTTGATGCTGGTCTTGATAGGTCTGAGATCTTAGCAGCCGACAGGGGCACTACTCGGCCTTCGTGGTACGGCCCGAAGGCAATGCTGGGAGAGTCGCAGTCTCCAACGATTTCCTATCATCCGGTGCGTGGAAAGGAGTTCATAAAGCATATGATGACGCCAGTCCCGTTGAGCGTGACGCTCGGGATGTCGTCTTCCGGATGGAAATTGCAGCGAGTGTTTAACCTGTGCATAGAGAAAATAAATGATGTGCAAAATGCGCCGACTGCTTCCGGTCCGATGCCGTGGAACAAACCGGAGTATGAAAAGTTTTACGAAATGACAGAACTCCTTAAGAAATTGGAGGATGAGAACGTTGTTGTGGTAGGCATAGCACCCGATGACGACCAGCACCTTGTAATGCGGGTAAAGGAAAGTGCTAGTAAAAACCCGGACGTTGCGAGGTTTAAGAGAATACTAGGATTGGACAGCAACAAGAACGAGTTTCGTTTCGAAAGCAATTTTTTGAAATCGTCGGGTGATGGCCTTGTGGTACGCACGAGATCGCTCATGGGAATATTGTTCTACCTGTCCCATGCCGTCGAAGTTCCGCCGGAGGACATTGAGCGCGGCGTCGTTCAAACGACATTTAACAGCGATGGAACGGTTTTCGATTGGTCGCGTAACGCTAGTGGCACGCTCCTGAAGGTACACTGCTCGAAGACAAAACCTAAGAATGCGTTCGTCGCGACCAATCACCGCGGTCATTGGTTTTACATCGATGACAGCGACCTGCACTCAAAGTCGACGTTTATGTTTGTGTCCATGCTGTTCAGCCTGCAGGCCGGTGAAGCATCTGGTGCAGATGTCGCTCCGATGCTGACAATACCAGTGCGCTAGAAGCTAATAAAAATGTTGTGTTGGTTGCGGAATCGGGTGTGTGGGTGCGATGCATGATTATCTGGCGGATTGTTTGAAAAGGTATCCACGGTTAGCGGTTTGTGAAGACGACATTAAACTCCTACATGATACGGTGGCGGTGTCGTTTAAAAACCGTGGGAAGCTGCTAATTTGCGGAAACGGTGGTAGTGCATCCGATTCCGGGCACATAGCCGGAGAACTCCTAAAAAGTTTTTGTCTGAAGCGCAAAATTGATAGCGAGGTGCAGAAGGCCGTTGGCGACGAAATTGCAGATAATTTGCAGGGAGCACTCCCGGCAATATCGCTTCCGGACATGGTTGCGATCAATACGGCGTATGCCAATGACTGCGACTCCAAATACTGTTTCGCCCAGTTGGTGTACGGACTTGGCCATGCTGGGGACACTCTCCTATGCATATCGACGTCTGGAAATGCTAAAAATGTCATCCTTGCCGCCGTAGTTGCTGGGGCAATGGGCATAAACGTCGTAGGGTTGACGGGTGCGACGGGCGGAGAGCTAGCCAAGCACTGCGACGTGTGCGTAATGGCCCCTGAGTCGGAAACCTTCAAAATTCAGGAGCTTCATCTCCCGATTTACCACACGCTGTGCCTGATGCTCGAACAAACATTCTTCGCTTAAAACGTGGGTTTTTGTATTTTTTTAAAAAACATCATTTTTTTGTGAAAGTCATGGTTCTATCGAATGAAAACCGTCGACCGGATGCAAATTATTGCCGCTATGCACAATTTGATTATCTTTTTGGTTATAGTTGTCTTGCTTGAAAAAAGCATTTTGTCCAACGATATTTGACGAGGAAATTCCGGTGTTTATGGGAAAAAATATGCTCTTCTCGAGTAAGACGACTATATATAGTAATCTTACCTGAAAAGAGCATATTGTTTTTCATAAAAATAGGGATTTATCCGCTAAATATCGTTAGATAAGATGCTTTTTCCGAGCAAGATGACTATAAATTTTTGATCGAGAGCCAAACGGCTTCAGAGAATGGCGTCAGAACATTAATTTTCCCTTGACATTGTTGAGCAACTGTGTGAGCTTTTACAAGAGTTTTATGTTGTCAATTGTACATTCCTGTGCACTAAAGGGCGTCGATGCTGTCGATATCGCAGTTGAGGTAAATTCCGGTGAACGGGGAGATCTGAAATTTGTGATAGTTGGATTGCCGGACGCCGCCATAAAGGAATCCTATGACAGAATTTTTTCGGCGCTTTTAAACAGCGGTTACCAGATTCCAAGCACGCGGACGACGGTAAATTTGGCCCCATCGTATATTCGAAAGGAAGGATCTTTTTACGACTTGCCGATAGCCCTCGGTGTGGTCCAGAGCACCGGGCAATGCCTCCTTTCGCACATGGGGGAATTCGTAATAGCCGGCGAACTTGGCCTTTCAGGAAAGATTCGCGGGATAAAAGGTGGCCTCGCATTCGCGTTACAGGCAAAAAAGGAAAGTAAAAAATTATTGCTACCCGTAGAGTCTGCCAAAGAAGCTGCCTTTGTCGACGGCGTGGAAATTTTCGCCGTAGGCACGTTGAATGAGGCTGTAAAATTTTTGAGTGGTCAAATCAATCCATCGCCGGTCCCACACCAAAATTTTCCGTTGGAACCGAAAAATGGCAAACATCACCTGGATTTCTCGGAGGTTAAGGGACAACACGTATTGCGTCGTGCCGTCGAAGTTGCCGTCGCCGGTGGGCACAATATCCTGATGATGGGCCCTCCGGGGGCCGGAAAATCTATGGTTGCCAAAAGAATACCAAGCATAATGTCTCCACCAACATTCGACGAATTTTTGGATACAATGAGAATATATTCCGCCGCTGGCTTGCTTATTGCCGAGGGAAGGGCGTATTTTGAGCGACCGTTTCGATCGCCGCACCACACAATTAGCGGGGCTGGCTTACTTGGCGGTGGTAGCGTTCCGTGCCCAGGGGAAATTTCCCTCGCGCACAATGGCGTACTATTTTTAGATGAGATTGCGGAGTTCCGGCGTACAACCTTGGAATCACTGCGTCAACCATTGGAGGACGGCGAAGTCACAATTTCCAGAAGTTCTGGAAAATTTAAATTTCCTTGCAATACGATGATTGTTGGCGCAATGAATCCATGTCCATGCGGGTACCTTGGAGACAAAAATCATCACTGCAAGTGTTCGTTTGCTGATGTGCAACGTTACAGATCGAAAATTAGCGGGCCTATGATCGATAGGTTTGACATTCAAATAGGTGTTCCCGCCGTTCGCATCGAGGACATGCAGTCAAAAATGTTCGCAGAATCATCGGCTGAAATAAAATCCCGCGTGGAGGAAGCTGCAAAAATTCAAGAAAAACGATTCAAATCATCGAAAAATAAAAATAACGCCAGGATGTCGCAGAGGGAAATAACGGAATTTTGCGAACTTACCCGCGAACCATTGGATATTCTGGAACGGGCGATGAAGCAATTGGCACTTTCAGCGAGAGCATACGACAAAATACTAAGGGTCAGCCGCACAATCGCTGATCTCGAGGGAGAAGAAAAAATTTCAACCACGCACGTGCTGGAAGCCATCCAATACCGGTCCCTTGATAGAGGCTATTCCGATTGATGCATAGCTGTTTTATCTGAAAAGGGCGTGCTTTTTTTTGCAAACAGAAAAATTCTGCCCGCCGAGTATCGTTGGATATGATGCCCTTGTCGGGTGTGACAATTATAAGCAGAATGCTTTTCTAAAGTAAGATAACTATATAGCTGTTTCACTTGAGAGGGGCGTACTTTCCTTTATGAAAAGGAAAAATCTCCCGCTAAATATCGTTGGGCAGGACGCCCCTGTCGAGTGTGACGGCTATAGTTGTCTTACCCGAGAAGGGTATATTATTTTTTTGCAAGGAAAGAAATTTTTCGCCAAATATCGTTATGGCCGTCACACTTGATAAGAGCATCTTATCCAACGATACTTGGCGGAGGAGTTTTCCTTTTTATAAAGAAAAGCACGCCCTTTTCGGTCGAAATAAGTACAGTCATATTTGGCGGAAAAATTTCTCAAAAAATAACGTGTCCTTCTTTGGTAAAACAACTGAAAATGCCTTTGTCGAATGTAATGTCTATGATTCGCCGATTTTAGCCAATTTTACAGTCACTTGCGCATATTTTTTGTTGTAAAATGCATGAATTAATTTAACAACAATGCAATCGCATGCGAATATAGGGTAAGTGAATGAAGGTGATTTTTTTACAAGTGCACACCATGTGGTTTTTGATAATTCTGCCAATACTATGGATTTTTCACCGCAAATTTGCAAAACGACCTGCTATTGTAGTTTCAAACACCGGAATATTGCGTAAAATTTTTGGGAAAATTCCAAAAAAGACCAAAATCGACTTTCTTTTACACTGTAGACTTTTGGAAATTTTCCTGTTGGTACTAGCCTGTGCCGAACCGATGGTGATGACCGAGGCTTCAATAGTCAGGGGCAGGTGGATTTCCATCACTTGCAGCTTCTGCCTCTTTCTCTTGGAAATATTACTGAAAAATACCATATTTCACAAAATTCCATAGGTTATGGCATTCACTAATGAAAAGTTGCTAATCATGGCGTTGATTGCGCCGATCTTTGTTGCCACCATGTTCATCATTGGGACACGCAGAACAGTAAAAAAACTTGGACGCATGACTGATGCTTCAATGCAAGGCACACTTTTGCGAAATTTTTCACAAAGGGAATGGAGGGCAAAGGTAGCGTTATGCACGATTGTTTCCGTCATGTATGCATTTGCGCTGGCTGGGACGAGTATCTCGGATGGACAAACGGTAAAAATGGACGTCGTGCCGCACTTACTCCAAATTATTATTTTGCTGCTCGCCGCGGAATCGGCCTCTACGGGAAGAAAAAAACATAATCGCTTATAGTTGTCTTACTTGAGAAAAGCATTCTATATGTAGTCGTCTTGCTTGACAAAAGCATTCCAGCGCAACGACGCACCAACGGAAAGTTCATGATTGTATGGAAAAACAATATGCCTTTTTTCAGGTAAGATGACTATAACGATATTTGGCGGTAAGACTTCCGTTTCTACGGAACAGGGGGTGTGCCTTTTCTCGGGTAAGATGATTATAAGTCATCTCTCCCAAAGAAGCCACCAAGAAAAATTAGTCAATTATCTTCTCAGTGATGGGCTGCAACTGAACAAATTTGAATTCAAGGCCCGTGAAAACGCAAAACCCTAAGCGTCGTTATCACAATCGTGCTTGAAATTTTTGCCTGCAAGATTTCTGAGGAAATTCGCCACATCGTCATCGGAAACTTTGTGCGTCACGACAGAAATCATGAATGTGCAGCTATCAAAAGCGTCCATTTTTTTTAGAATAACTCCATTCTTGCTGAGGAACATCAACGCGCACATCGTGGCACAGCGCTTGTTGCCGTCGAAAAATGGATGATTGAGAGCAATTCCAGTGAGCAGAGTTGCAGCCAATTCGAAAATATCTGACGCAGGCTTGTAGTGTGCAAGATTTTTCGGTCTCTGCAGTGCGGAAACCAGCAGAGCTTCATCCCTCAAACCAAACGCACCCCCGCTATTTTCGATAACGTAATTGTGAGCGGCAACGGCAGTATCATACTCCAGATAGTTAATTTCATCCGGTTTCATGCAGTTCCTCTTCCCTCATTCACTCTAATTTTTTGCCATCAATAGGAAAAAATCCTCGTTTTCTTTGTATATTTTCCTGCAAATTTCCAAGTCTTCCAATGCTTTGTCGGACAGTTTCGTGAGTTCGATGCCGTTCATGGTGCGGATTATCTGCAGTTCTCGACCCTCCTCGACTTGTAGGAAATCTATCACATTTTTTGGCAAACACACCCCAAGGGATGAGCCAATTCTTCTCACCTTAGTTTTCATGGTTACTACAAATATTATAACTTACTACAAATGTCAATGCTTTTCTTGGTCTTTGGTGGAGTTGTCAGAGAATATGTCCAATGTGGTGGTTTTTCACTTGGATTTCGGAAAAACTATCTCCACTGCCCAAGTCTCTGGCACTTGGATTTTATACTATCGCCATAGCCTTTGAAACATTTGAAAAATATAGTTGTCCTACTCGAGAAAAGTATTCTAATGCAACGACATACCAACGGAAGATTCATTCTTTTATGGAAAAGCAATATGCTTTTTTCGGGGAAGATGACTATACATTCGCCAGCTAGTCAGAAAATAACATGGCGTCGTGCTTTAAAATTATTTCAGTATAAAAACATGGCTAAGATTGAAGTCGTTCCGTATGATCCTTGTTGGCCTGAGACGTTCGAGACTGAAAAGAAGCTATTGGAGTCAATACTCGTTCATATTCACCATATCGGATCGACTTCAGTTCCGGGGCTCTCCGCTAAACCAAAAATAGATATCATTGCAGTTGCAAAGGACCGAAATAAAGCAATGGCAGACCTAGAGAATGTTGGGTATCTATACAGGGGAGAATGGAATATTCCCCTGCAAGGCGGTTTTGTAAAAAGAGAAAATACTAATGTCAATCTGCATGTGTTCTTTGATCCAGATCATCCTGAGATCGAATTAAATCTTAAATTTAGGGATTACCTGAGAACTCACCATAGCGCACGTGATGAATACGCGGCCATTAAAAGAGAAATATTAGAAGACGAAAGTTCACAGGAGAAGATCAATGGTTTCCCTCTGTACACGATAAGAAAAAGAGACTTCATCGAGAGCGTTATAAAGGCCATTGGATACAATAGATTGAGGATTTTGAAGTGTATTTCCGAAAAAGAAAGTAATTTTATAAAGAATTTTCAAAATGATCATGAGTATTTTATTTTATACAGGGGAGTGGATATCATCGGCTACGTCTCCACATTCAATGGAGCAATATGCGAATCCCATGCCCCCGATGAGGAAAGTTCCGAGTACCTGCTTGGGATAATGAGGAAATGGATTAATTCTTCTTGTGGATAGTTTATAGTCGTCTTACTTGACAAAAGCATTCCAATGCAACGACGTACCAACGGAAAATTCATGCTTGAATGGAAAAGCAATATGCTCTTTTCAGGTAAGATGACTATAGCTGTCACGCCCGACAGGGGCATCTTAATCCGACGATACTTGGCGGGAAAATTTTTCTTTTTGCAAAGGAAAATGCGCCCTTTTCGGATGAAACGGCTATAATTGTTGATTCGAGACA
>JAISXS010000094.1 GCA_031270385.1 Puniceicoccales bacterium
CCTTCGCTCTGTGATTCTCGAAATACTTTACTACCTTTTCCCTCAGATCCTTCGAATAGTACATCTCGCTCTTACCTACTATATTTTTAAACGCCCTCGTCAAGGGGAATTGCTATATAAGTTTTTGAAATTTAGAATACCTAGCACGGATGATTTTATGTACATTGGTCCATCTACGATTAAATCGATGTCCTGTCCTAATTGGAAGTATCATCACGGGTGGCATAATCACAATTATCATGCGTGCACATGCATATAACATTCCGATCATTAACCAAAAGGCGAAAAACCACGACATGTATCCCGGAAGTTTGCACTTGGAAGCGTCAACTATGAATGCGATGTCCACAACCGTCGACCATGCAAACACCATGGCCGTTAAGAAATTGCATGCAGGCACCAGGTCCCATGGCGTCACCGTGGTATTTGACAACAATGGAACATAGGTTGTGTAGAATAATAAAATTCCAAGAGAAGATGATGCAAACACCATCCTAAATTTCTGTGTTACATCGACGATTTTTGCCTTGTGTAGCAAAATCACAGCAAATGCCGTGAAAAACCAAAGAAAAACTGGCTGAAACACGCCGTCATTAATCGCGGCACTCGAATGGATGCAAGGGCTTGCGACTCCTTTCGCAATAATTCCGAGAACGAAACCTTGCAACACAGCGTAGATATTCGCAGTGATTACGGACAACTTTTTTTGGGAGAAAGCTATAATACCAACAAGTGCCGCCGCGATTAAAAATTTGGGCAATAATTCCTTGCTTGCGATGATGTCAGGTGTGGAAAAAATGTTCCATGCAAGCACGACTGACATAAACGATAGACCCAATGAAATCATGCAACAATTTATGACCTTTGATTCATATGCAGGGTTACCACTGGAAAAATTTCCTGCCAAAATTGTATTTGGATGGGCATTATTTTCGAAATTTTGGACCGAAATAGGAATGTTATTCATAAGAATTAGCATACTATAGTCGCCTTCCCCGAAAAAAGCATACCCTCTATTCCAAGAAGCGGGAATCTTTCCGCCAAATATCGTTATATAGAATGCTTTTCTCATGTAAGATAACTATAGCATGTAAGATTTGTAAAAACAAGCGAATATGTAAAAACTTTCCGAGTCAAAATTAGCCAAGTCGCCAACTATAATTTATGATCGCTTCGATCGAAAAGGGCGTACTTTTTTTATAAAAAGGAAAATTTTCCCATCAAATATCGTTATAGTCATCTTACCCGAAAAAAGCACACCCCCTATTCCGTAGAAACGGAAGTCTTACCGCTAAATATCGTTAGACAGAATGCTTTTCTCAAGTAAGACAACTATAAGCAGAATGCCTTTGTTGAGTGGGACGATTATTCAACATTTCTATTTTTGACACAAACATTTATAGCTGTCACGCCCGACAGGGGCATTTTGTCCAACGATACTTGGCGGGAAATAGTCGTCTTCTCCGAGAAAAGCATTCTGTCCAACGATGTTTAGCAGAAAAATTCTCGTTTTTTTGGAATGTAGAATGTGCTTTTCTCGGATAAGATAACTATAACTATAATGCAGATACTCGACAAATCCCGTGCGATTTCAAGGTTGCGAGGATCGTTGGCTGTATTCAACGGAGTTACGATTGGAATTTCCCTAATTATTTTTGTCTGGCGTAACTAAATTCTCAGAATATCGAGCGCAGACAAGATCATGTTCATAAGCATTATGCCTTTTGTGGCGGTTGAGTATTGCTATGGGGAGGATAAGCATGCGTATGTACGCGCGGGGCACTCCGATCATTATAGCTGTTTCATCTAAGAAGGGCATGCTTTCCTTTATGAAAGAGAAAAACTTCCCGCCAAGTATCGTTTGATAGAATGCCCTTGTCGAATGTGACAGCTATAACCAAAAAGCAGAAAACCATGACATGTATTCTGGAAGTTTGCACTTAGAGGCGTTGACTACGAGGGCAACATCCTCAGTCATCGACCATGCAAACGCCATGGCCACGAATAAATTGCATGCAAACATCAACTTCCACGATACCACCATAGTGTTTGGGAATAATGTAACGTAGGCTGCGTGGAATAATAAAACTCCAAGAGAAGATGATACAATCATCATCTTAAATTTTCGTGTTACATCGATAATTTTTGCCTTGTACAGCAAAAATACCGCAAATGTCGTGAAAAGCGAAAGAATAATGGCTTGGTACACGGAACCATCACCCATGATATACCGAAGACTAGAATCGTCTCCGAATCCTCTCGCGACAATTCCGAGAACAAGGCCCTGTAACACCGCGTAGATGTTTGCAGTAATTACGGACAACTTTTTTTTGAAAAAAGTTATAACGGCGACAACCAGCGCTGCGATGAAAAATGTGAACAATAATACCTCGCCTGATGCTGGATCGAGTGTGGAAAAAATGTTCCATGCAAGTACGACTGACGCAAATGATAAACCCAGTGAAATCATGCAACAATTCATGGCCCTCGACCCACACGTAGGTTTGTCACTGAAAGATTCTACCAACAAAATTGAACTTGCAGAGGTATTTTTTTTTAAATTTTGGCCCATATCAGGAATATTATTCATAACAATCATCATATTAGCGTGTAAATTTTGTAAAAACAAGCGAATATGTAAAAATTTTCCAAATTAAAATTAGTCAAATTGCTGACTGTGATTTACAGTCGTTTCGCCTGAAAAGGGCGTATTATTTTTTTATAAAAAAAAGTTTTCCCCGCCAAATGTCGTTGGGTAAAATGCCTTTGTTAAGTGGGACGATTGTTCAACATTTCTATTTTTGACACAAACATTTAATTGCAAGATCTTTCACTATCGCCGTTTGTTCTCTGTGATCACCCATAAATTCAAAAAAGACCGCCGTGAACATTGTCTGGAATTGTAGCAATTTCTTCAATTCAAATCGGAAGCATGCTGTCGCTAATTTTGACAGATACCATGGGTTTTGTGAAAAAACATTGAACGAAGTCTTGTTTAAATTTTCCATGTGTAGGATCTTTGCTACATTCAAAAGATCGTTTCTTGGGATATTTCCACCTACGATCCTAATTTTTTTAGCATCTATCAGTGCACGCAACTGAATCATGAGCCTATTTTTGGATTGCAAAGCGGCAACAAGCGGCCTGGCATCATTGTTGAAGAAAAAATACCTACCGATCGCGTCCAGCACTTCGCCTATGTCGCAGAAAAAAAATTTTTCTACGGGTTCAAAAAAATTTCCAGTATTGCCATCATCGACGAGCATGTATACGTCACCGACCGATATGAGATCCCCATGCCCAAGAACATAGGTTGCCAGTTTATTGACTTCCTGTTCCAGTAACCTTCCATTATGCCCGCATTTCATCATCAACAATTCAACGGCATCGCCACCAATTTTTACTCCGTTGAAATTGGCAATCTCGCGAATGATAACCTCAAATTCTTCCGCCGTTGGCCCGCTGCCATCAATGTCGACCGCCTTGGCAACTTGTACGACCTCCTTGAAAAATTTTGTACGTTTGTCAACGTTGTTGGCGGAGATTATGACCTCCTTGTCATTCGCCGATTTTACACTCTCCAGGAGCGATGCGACGAGCGACCTTTCCCCTTCAGAGGACGCTGGATCCGCGGAAAAATTCATGGCTCGCAGCCATATCGTATTCCCATCGTTAAACAATGGGACAGTCGCCAGCGCGGTAATGGCACTTGTAAATGTTTGCACTGAATCAGAAGGTTTTTCAAATGTGAAAATTTCACCACATCCACCACTTTTTTCGTCAAACACAGAACGCGCGCGACGATCCACGAGGAAATCGTCGCTACCATAAACAAAAGTCACGCTTTTGTTGCTGTTTTCCATCACTTAGCATCGCGTAGTTCAACGGGCGTCACGGCGTTCATCCGTTTTGTGATGTAGTCTTTCACCCTGGAATTCGCGTTGTTCAGAGCCTTCTCAACACTACTAGCTGGAGTCCCAACAGCAAATTCCAAGTTCTTAACCAACCCATCTCCCTGAATTTCGACGGAAATCCCTTCTTCTTCGTGCCTGAGGGAATAGGACGCCAATTCCTTTTGAACGGCCTCCATTCCGTCCCTCATTTGCGTCATGCTTTTCAGCAAATTTTCCATGTCTTCCATTTTACCCTTTCGTTGTTTTTTCATACGGCGGCACAACTATTCCGCCAGAAATTATTAGCTTCATCCCGTCGGCGACGGACATTTTTAATTCGACCACATCTTTTTTTGGAACCAGCAACAAAAATCCACTCGTCGGATTTGGTGTCGTCGGGACAAATACGCAGACTACAACTTCCCCGGTTTTATCCTGAACTTCCCCAGCTATACTGCTCGAAAGAAACCCGATGGCGTAACAGCCACTTTTGGGGTATTCTATCATGACGGCTTGGCTGAATGCTTCCTTTCCGCTTTTTACAAATGTTTCGGCTATCTGCTTAACAGTTTTGTATACGGTATTTACAAATGGCACGTGGTTTATAAACCTCTCAGCCGTCGATATCAAAAATCTCCCGAGAAACAATTTCGACAAAAACCCCACGACTACTATGATAACGACCACGAGGGCAACGGACGCTGCATTCACCAGCGTATGAGCGAGGGGGCTGTCCGGAATTCCTGCGCTGGACCACCCAAATATGACTTTGCTGGCTGGAGCTCCGACGTAGCGCAGCATGATATTTACAAAAAATATGGTGATTCCTATTGGAAGCGTGAGAACAAGGCCCGTTATGAACGATTTCTTCAACGATTTAAACATCAAGCGAAACCGAGACGATAGTTTTCACAGTGTACAGTGCAATTTAAAATTTCATTTTTGGTTTCCGGTGACGGTTTTTGTTTCTAGCCGACAAAAAATTTCACCGAGGACGCACAAAATTTCACAAAAATCATTTGGCAACGGTGCGCAAAGTTTCATATTTTTTCCACTGCTGGGATGCTCAAATTCTAGTTCGTGGGCATGGAGCATGACACGGCGCGGTGCAATCAGCGTGGAATGTTTATATCCATAGGTCATGTCCCCAACGATCGGATGACGTGCATTAGCCATGTGCACGCGAATCTGGTGCGTCCTTCCGGTTAAGATATTCGCTTTTACATGGGAAAACTGTTTACCGAAAGTTTCCACCAGTAACCACCTGGTAATTGCCTCCTTTCCTGACGACACAATTGCCATTTTTGTACGCACGGACCTATGCCTTCCGACCGGTTGATTTATTTCGCCGAAATTTTTCTCAAATATGCCGGACACAATAGCTCTGTACGTTTTCTTCACCTTCCGTTTGCCAAACATTTTCACCAATTCCAAATACGCTCCATCCGTTTTGGCAAAAATTATTGCCCCGCTCGTTTCCTTATCCAACCTGTGGACAACCCCTGGTCGCGCATCTCCACCCAATGTACTCAACTTGCAGTGTGACAAAACCCCCTCGACCAACGTCGGGGACACCGTTCCGTTGCCGCGATGAACGATAACTCCCGGAGGCTTGTTTATGACAATAATTTCGTCGTCTTCAAAGAGAATCTCCAAATCCATGCTCACAGGTTCCAGCAATGTTGGCGGTTTGTGTACGACAATCACTTTTACACATTCGCCGCCGTGTAGAACGTACTTCGCCGCAACAGGGAACCCATTGACGGAAACAAGACCATACTCGAAGGACTTTTTCATGGCCGTACGACTGATGCCACAAATTTTTGCGCTTAGGAATTTATCTACCCTTTGCCTAACATCCATATTTTCCACGGCGAACTCATAGGCATCACCCATTACTTTAGCATGCCAAAAAAATCAAATGCCAAACTTAGGCGCAAATTACCGTGTACTATTGCGACTTCCTTCGATCCAACCTTTTCCGTCAATTTCAGCATAATCAGTAGTCCATAGGCAAAGATATCTGCGCGAACCTTTGGCACCCCAAGCGCAACCATTTCATCCTTTGTCTTGTCCTTGATAGTATCAAACAACGATTGTAGTTCGTCGAGACTAACTGTGTTTCTTGTCTTTCCGTTTATCATCAGCGCTGCTACCCTCAGTATTCCCCCACTGCCGAGCAGTGGATATTTTGCTATGCTGTTGTCGTGGAACTTCAATGCGTCAAACGCATTAGCAACCACTGCTTCCGCGGATTTAAGGTTGCACGTCTGACTTAAGGTTAGGGAACTCACCGGCAGACTCCAAGCTCCCTTGACCTTTTTTTTGAATTCGACCACTTCGACGCTTCCGCATCCGAGGTCGAACGACACAAACTCATCCAACTTTGTTATTTTACGCGCACTAATCGCCGATAACCTGGCCTCTTGCTCACCACTTATGGTACGCAAGTTAATGCCAAGTTCATTCAATATCATTTTCTGTAAATCCGTGAAATTCGGAGCTTCCCTGGCGGCTTGAGTTGCGACGGCAACTATTTTCTCTGAATTGTTTGACTTTGACAGAGCAATGGCATTTTTGAGAAAGCCAACTGTCATTCTCATCTTCCTATCGGAGATATTCGTTCCTATTTTTGGACATAACCTGAAGCCGCGGGCCATGTGAGAAACCGTCCCAACACTCCCGTCATCGGACACTTTGAAGACGGAAATTTTCATAGAGCCACTGCCAATGTCAACAACCGTTACGCTCTTTCCGACTCTCGTATTCGTACACACAGCAACAATTCCAACCGATCAACTACTCGTTATATCCAATTTGAAAAAAGTCAATAGATCTTTGCTGTGTTGAGGAATTGTTGCCATATGATTGCCACGGGACGTATCAATTTCAGGAAAGTATAGTCATCTTCTCCGAAAAAAGCACACCCTTTATTCCAAAAAATAGGAATTTTTCCCCAAAATATCGTTAGATAGAATGCTTTTCTCAATCAAGACGACTATATTACAACGATATCACGAAAAAGGCTCGATAGCTGCCAGTACTGGTTGCTGTCCGGCCAATGAAAAATTTTCACATGATCCCGCCATCTCAGAGTCAAAACTTTTATCTATAGTAATCTTACCCGAGAAAGGCATTTTATATAACGATATTTGACGGAAAGATTCATGTTTTTACGAAAAAAAATACGCTTTCTTCAGGCAAGATAACTATAGTTATCTTACCTGAAAAGAGCATATTGTTTTTCCATACAAGCATGAACTTTCCGTTGGTGCGTCGTTGCACTGGAATGCTTTTGTCAAGCAAGACGACTATATAGCTGTTTCACCTGAGGAGGGCGCGCCTTCCTTTGTAAAAGGGAAAATTTTTCCGCCAGATATTGTTGGATGGGATGCCTTTTTCGAGCGTGACAGCTATATTTACCTGCTCGTTAGATTTGTTCAAGTATTTAGTGACTCGTTTTGTAATTTATTTGGAAATAATTTACAATTTTTAGTGAATTTGGAGTGATTTTAAAATTAATTTGCCAATTTTCGACACCACATGAATTTGCCTCGGCGATCGTGTCCATGATTTTGGCATTCCATTTGTCGCGTTTTGGACCAGTGAACGGCTGGGCATCGTACATAAAACACAGTGCCACGATCGTGCGATTTCCCGACTGCGCTAACCTTGCAAGGGTCTTGAAATGGCGCAATCCGCGATCGAAATATGCCTGCGACGGCGGCCGCGTGAAACTGTCGCCGGGAACGAGCAACAGGTCACGCGTTGGTGTTTTCAGCTCCAAGAATGTGCACCGATCACCATTCTCGACGACCAGATCAATGCGAGAATCTTCCACCTGGACTTCGTGGCGCACGTCACATCCTGTACTGTCAACCATGGACTGCATAGCATTTTGTCTCAGCAAACGCTCGACCCATCCGTTTATGCGATTTTGATTGATTCCTATCCAGTCTTTGCCGCCATTTAGCGAGATTGCTTCAACTGTGCCTTGTGTCGCGCGCTTCCCGTTGCTATTTGCCGGCGTAAAAAGACATGGAATGTCGCTGAAGCTTCCAACCAGGCCGATTCTACCAGTTACTGGGCAATGCCATCGCTTCTCGCATCCGTCAGCGATTCCTGTGAACACGAAACGATTTGGTCTGTCAACCAATTTTCCGACGCTCAAATTCAAGGGAATTTCCACCGACCGAAGAGTGAAACTTTTATCAAAATTGGCAATGCAGAACTGGATACACCAGATTGGATGCCGGAAGAAAATTTTTCACTGCAAGTTTGGATGTGGTTGTTTTTGTTGAGAGGAGCATGCTATTTTTTTATAAAAAAATTTTCCCCAGCCGAATATCGGCGGACAAAATGCTTTTCTCAAGTAAGACAACTATAGTTTCGGCTTTGTCCGCCGATTGCGGATCAATTTACATTTGGCTTGTCGAAATTTTTGGACGACATTTTTTCGCCGGCTGGGGAGATTGTGTGTGCAGTGACGAATATCAAAAGGTTACGTTTCTGTGTAGTTTCGCTTTTCGAGCGAAACAGCCATCCGATTAGCGGTATATCGCCGAGAATCGGTACTTTGTCGTGCACTTCCTTGACCTCTTCCCGCGTTAATCCACCCATTACCACCGTCGCTCCGTCGAAAACGTTCACTTCAGTGCGGATCTCCCGTGTGGAGAATATTGGCTGGTAAAATCCAGATGGCACGTACACTGTAGCCTGCGAACTCGTTGCAACGCTCATCCCGCCATATTCGACGAATCCCTCGAGTTCGGTGACTTTTGGCTCCAGCTGCAGACTTATGCTACCATCTGTTTCCACGGTTGGCGTGACCTTCATTTCAACGCCGACGTTGCGCGTGGTAAAATCCTGTGGCGTCCCAGATGTTATCGTCACACCGGCAGCTCCTCCGACGCCGTTACCACTAGAAGTTGTCCCGACCTCGGATCTGATATCTCCGTATTTTTGCGGGTATCGCAATTCCATTGCTATTGTTATTTCCGCGGTTTTTCCAGACAATACAGTCAATTTCGGCGCACTCATGAGGTCTGATCCGGCGTGCTGTTCCAGTGCCCGGATCATTATACTGCATTGGACGCTGTCGAGAACGCCGGTAAAATTTGCCAATGGGGAGGAAGATACTCCGAGATTGATTTGCCCAGGCGGTCCTGGAATATTGTTTTGGATCGGCACCGTCTCTGGTGGTGTCCCAGAGACAATTTTCCCTACGCCTATGGAAAAATTTTCCCCAGCGAAGGCCCCTGCCAATGTGCGTAAATTTCTATTTGAGCTTCCATTTGTCGTCGACTGCCATGTCTGGAAAAACCTGTTATCCGGGTTTTTTCGATTCGCGAATTGCCAATTGAACCCGAGTTCATCGAGAACTCCTTGCTGAACCTCTAAAAACTTTGTTTCGATTTCTACCTGTTTGACATCGGAGTATTTTTCCAGGATATTCCGTATCTTTTTCAAATTTCTACACGTATTTGTCACGATTATCTGCGCGCCATCGAAGGCAAGGTCGCTCCCGGAGACGTTACTAAAATTTACTCCAGCTCGTTGGAAAAATTCCTTTACCGCACGCTCTTCATCGGCCATTGTCTCAGAAATTTCCAAATTTTTTTTGTCACGGTGATTTATTCCCTGCATGCCTGTCAATCTCACGAGTGTCGCCCTTGATACCGGAAAAAATTGCGTTTCCATGATATCGCCGCCCATTTCACTTCTGTAGAAAATTACGGCATCATGACCTATGTCGAACTGGTATCCCGCGGACTTCGCGACGAATTCGATCAGCCGGAGCAGGGAGACATTTTTTAGATTTAGACTAACCCTTGGTTCATTTTCGGCGCTGTTTTTTCCGAGAAGTACAAAATTTACATGTTCCTCGGAATCATTGGGGTTATTCTTTTCCGCGATGCCAGCCAGCGCCTCAACAGCATGAGACAACGGGGTCTCACTAAATCTAACCTGCGGTACGATTATGCGGCCGACCGTGTCAGCCAACGAATTTTCATCACCATTTTCTTGCTTCTCTGGGTTTTCGGAACCATCGGCATTTTCTCGCTCCCTGCCCCTCCAATTTTCGGAGACTTCTTCCAACATTGCCTTGCGAGCGTCCAAACGAGCGGGGTTTTTTTCGCTGAAAAATGTTACGTTGACCTTTTTCCGGCGATTTGATGTCCCGTTTGCGCATCCGGGTTCCATCGCAGTTTTGCTGGAATCATTCGGCTCGGAATCTGCGACGGTAATGTTGGATTGATCGGAGACACTGATTATCTTTTTCTGCAGAGCTGAAACATCGCCATGTGACACAATCGCGGCCCGAAGATTGGACGATACATCGACGAGCTCCAGCGGAACATACGTTAGCACGAAAAATAACAGTAAAAATTTTGCAGTGCCACTTATCACGATCCCACGCCATTGTGAAATTATCCAGCACGCAGGCAAAGGGAAAGTGAAAAAATTTACCAGCGCACGGACCCACATCTGGATAACTGTTTCACCCGAGAAAAGCGTACTTTCCTTCGCAAAAAGAAAAATTTTCCCGCCAAGTATCGTTGGATAAGATGCCCCTGTCGGGCGTGACAGCTATATAAACGCAAAGCCTTCCATTTTATCATCGAAGATTTCCGCTTCGAAACTTGAGGACCCTCTCCAACTCTTCGGAGACTGCTCTGTCACGTAACCAAATGATCATGATCGGGATATCACACTATGTTGTCGATTTCCTCGATATCGAAGGTTCGCAAACATTGCCAGTTGCATACGACAAAAATATTTATAGAACCCCCGGCATTTTGTTGCAATGAAATATTTTGGCACGGATGGCATACGCGGAAAGTTTGGTGAATTCCCTATCAGCGGCGAATTTTTTGAAAACTTGGCGCATTCTATCGAAAAATTTTTTTTGGAAAAATATTCGAAACGGACATTGACGGTCTGCATTGGCATGGACACACGGGCAAGCGGAATTCAATTATTTCAATCGCTGTTGTGCGGATTCTCGAAGGCAACTAAGGTCTTGGACTGTGGGATATTGCCAACGCCGGCTGTAGCTGAAGCAACAATTTTTACAAAGTCTGACGCCGGAATGGTTATAACAGCATCCCATAACCCAAGTTCGGACAATGGAGTAAAAATTTTCACGACAGCCGGCGAAAAATTAACGGTGGAATGGGAGAATGAGCTCGAGGAAATCGTGGAAAATGCGAGAAGTGGTGCAGAACGCGAGTGTGAGGTTGTCGACATCCACGAAATGGCGGAAAAACACTACTGCGCGAAATTCACTAACAGCGGCATATCACTCGATGGAACGATCGTTTTGGATTCGGCAAACGGGGCAACATCTCGTGTGGCAAAAAGGATTTTCGGTGAGCTCGCAAAAAATGTCATCCAAATCGGCGACGCTCCAAACGGACATAATATAAATGATGGCTACGGAAGCGAACATCCAGAAACATTGGCAGCGACAATAAAAAAGGTAGGTGCATTCGTCGGAATAGCGAGCGATGGCGATGGCGATCGTGTGGTAATTTTGGACGAAAATGGTGAAAAAATCGACGGCGATGTCCTAATCGGAACAATTGCAGCGCACATGGTTGAATGCGGGGAATTGGCAAATGGAAAGATTGTTGCAACAATCCAGAGTAACCGTGGCCTCGACAGGTACCTGAAAACTATCGGCGTGAGTGTCATTCGCTGCGCCATAGGCGACAGAAATGTTTACCAGGAAATGCTAAAAAATGATTGCTACTTCGGCGGTGAAAGCTCTGGGCATCTGATTTTCAGAAAATTTTCTCCCATAGGTGACAGCATAACCGCTGCGATTTATTTGCTAACCATGGCGGCCAGAAAAAATATTAAATTGTCGAAGCTCAAAACAAACATTGCCTTACTTCCGCAAAAATCTTTTAATATCGCTGTGAGCGACAAGGTCCCGATTTCTGAGATCAAAGGTTTGGGCGACGATGTCGAAAGGGAACGGCAGACGCTTGGTCCCGGTGGCCGTATCATAGCACGATACTCTGGTACGGAACCAAAATTGCGCGTAACAGTCGAATCGGATGATGTGGAGGAGGTGGATCACGCGTGGGAGAGGTTGCAGAAGTCGATCCTTACGCGATTCGGCGAAAACGACATTTCAGCGACGATTTCATAGAAAATGCAGGGTGACGAACAGTCTGAAAGTCAGATCCTGGCGAGGGCGAGGAGGGCGGTCGACGAAAAGGAATTTGAATATGCCAGATTTCTTTACAAGGAGGCGCTGCGAATAGACCCCGAGGACAACACAGCTAGGGAGGAATTGCATAGACTTCGAGATGTGACACGAAGCGAGAATACACTACTTGACAGCATAAAGTTTACCTACTATGCGGCGAAGATACTTGCTAACCGGGCGATGTCAAATTATAGCAATGTTATCGATGCGGCGGAAAGCTTGTTGGAAGTCAGTAAAATGAGCGAATTCGGGCTAAAATCCATGCTCCACGCCGCATATAATGCTGGATACTATAAGCTGGCGATATTTATTTCGAAAAGCGTCATCGAAGTTGGAGCTTCCGTCGAAGATATGGTGGTCATTGCCAAGTCGTTTCTTGGCGAAAAAATTTTCGACAAGGCAGCAAAAATTGCGAAGGAAATAACAGAAATGGACCCAGAAAATGAGGAAGCGAAAGACATTCTTTGGAAGGCGTCCGTGGAAAGACATATGGATTCCGGGGTTCAGTTGGTGACAGCCGGTGGAGACAAGCGCTTTGTCCCACCGAAAATAGATGCCGACAAGATATTCATAGCGTCCCACAAGGATGGCGTGGAAGACAAAAAAAATGGAGACAAAAAAGGTCCCGAAAAGGCTGGAGGATGAAAATAATCAAACCGAAGCCAAGATTGTAGTCGGACTTTGCACTTTCAATCGCTATGAGCAGCTTAAGGAGGCCCTTGATAGCTTGTCGCGTGTACAACTTCCCGAAAAAGTCAAGGTCGAATTCGTCCTCGTGGACAACGACGAAAATGGTGGAGCGAAATATATTTTCGATGCTAACGTTCCGGACATGCCGTTCGAGTGCCACTATTTCATCGAAAAAAATCGTGGTCTTTGCAACGCTAGGAACCGGGTGTTGGAAGAAGCCATAAATCTCGGAGCGACTGAAATTGCCATGTTCGATGATGACGAAATTGTGACGGAAGAGTGGCTGGTTGAGTTGTACAAGGCTATCAAAAATTCCAAATACCATGGCGTATGCGGAACCGTTTACAGATTGCTGCCAATGGAATCTTCGGATCTGGTAAAACGATTTTGGGAAACCAAAAAATTTGAAAAAGAGCGTAGCTTACCGATGATCGGGACAAATAACTGCATTTTTTCCGTCGATTTGGTGAAACCGGATGGGATGAACATACGTTTCGACAACGAATTCAATTTTTCAGGCAGAGAAGACTTGGTATTTTCCTTTGACGCACAAGTTAAAGGCGCGAAATTTATGTCAGCGAAAGAGGCGATTGTCATAGAAAAATTTTCAAAAAATCGCAGTACAATACGTTATCTGTTGCGGAGATGGTTCGCCGGCGGCCTCTCAGACGTTGCAGTGGCAAGACGCTATAAATTCCAAATGACCAGACGCACCATTGTGGAAATATTCACGATCCCATTGCGGCTGTTATCTTTCATCCCGATTATGCTATTCAATCATGTTAATGGTATGCAAACGATACTCCGCGTCGCATCATCCATCGGATGGCTATGCGGACTATTCGGGAAACGTGCTAATTACTACATGAAGCATAAAGATTGACCATAGATCCGACTGCCATGCTTTATATAGTTATCCTACTCGAAAAAAACATATTCTATATCCCAAAAACGAAAATTTTTCCGCAAAATATTGTCAGATAGAATGCTTTTCTCAAGCAAGATAACTATATTCGGCGATGCTTGTGTGAAAAATTCCCGTTTTTATGAAAAAAAATACGTCCCTTTTACCCAAGGCAACTATGTCATGTTTTCCCGAGAAATAAATTGTTAAAATTTTTTGCGAAAATAGACTCCACCGCCTATCGATGGGCGAAGAGTTGGTGAATGTAATCCTCAACGGCAAGAAAATTCGTGTGCTGAACGGAGAGAGACTGGTGGAGATAATTAGACGCTTTGAGCCAAGTTTTCCGTCGCCGTGTTACCATGGAGCTTTGACAGAAACCGGGCATTGCGAAATGTGTTTCGTTGGAGCAAGGAGAAAGGCGGAAGATCCATTTACCGTAATTTTTTCTTGTACGGCCACGGCGAAGGAGGGCATGGAGATAAATACCGGGTACGAGCCGGCGGTGGCCAGTCGCAACAAACTCATCGCCCTATGTTCGCTGCATCATCCAGCCGATTGCGCGAAATGCGACAAAGTTGGCTCATGTTTTTTGCAAAAGTTCGCTGTGCAATCGAAACTTCCACGATTTTCTCGGATCGTTTGCGGAAAATTGGAAGGCGTTGAATACGTTGATATCGGCAGTGGAGTGATTTTTGACAAACAAAAATGCATAGGCTGCCAAAGGTGTGTACGGTTTTGCAGGGATATTTTGGGTGAGGAAGTACTCGGCTTTCTCCTTGGAAAAGGAGGATTTAACACCATCGAACTCTACCCAGGCAAAACTTTGGAAAGCAATTATGCCATGAATCTCGTGGACTTATGCCAAGGTGGGGCCCTAATCAGTAAAAATCGCATATACCAGCCATCGGCATGGAATTTGGCCAAAACAATGAGTATTTCTGCGGAAAGTAGTGTTGGAGTGAATACTTACGTTTTGCATGAAAAAAATAAAGTTTTTCGCATAATCCCAAGGGAAAATGAACATGTCAATGGCACGTGGATGCCGGATTCTGCGCGCATGGAACATGAATTCGGAAATGGTCGGGAAAGACTGCTGCGCATAACGCAAAACGGACGGCGATTACCACTGAAGTCAGCGATTTCACAAATCTTAAAATCAGCGCTTAGCAACAAATTGTTTGTGGTTTGCTCTGGAAACATGTCGCTGGAAGATCAGTTTGTCCTGCGCCGATTTCTGGACATCGTCGTATCCGCTGTTTTTCTCCTAAAAAAAACTAGGACCGGTGACGGATTTCTAATATCCGATGACGCTACTCCGAATTTTAACGGATTAATTTTGGCGTCCATTGCCAGCGATGAAAATATTGTTGATGATTTATCGGCATTGGAGGAGGCGGTAAACAGCAAGGAATGTAAAAAAATATTGGCGATAAACGAAGACATTTTCGCCCACGGTCTGTCAGAGGACATGCTCAAAAGCGTTGATATATTTTATATTGGTACGGAAATGAACGCAACGGCTATGGCAGCGAAGATCGCAATTCCGGCAGCAACTTTTTTCGAATACACCGGAACATTCATTAATCGCGACTGGAGGCTACAAAAATTTTATAGGGCCGTAAATCCTCCGAATATTAACATTTTGCCGATGTGGTGCCTTTTTTCGCTCATGACAAACTCATACATCGGCTCGAAATCCGACGATTTAACCCGGATTGATAAGGTCTGGGAGGAGATGGTAAACTCTCTGCCTCAGTTGGCAAATGTAAACTTTTTGGACTTCGATCCATCCGGCGTTGTGTTAAAATTTCGTTAAATTATGTTTTTTGGTTGCAAAAAACAGAAAATTATACACACATGAATGGCTGACCGTTAGGAAGTGCGGTTTAGTTAGGGGAGGACCGGCTGAAATGTTTTTTCAGCCGGTTGTTTTTTCTAAGGTCGCAGGACTCATAGAAAATGGTTGGCCTAGCGAAAAAATGAAAATTTTTCCGCTATAGTCATCTTCCCCCGAGAAAAGCACATCCTCTATAGCCGTCACACTCGACAGGGGCGTCCTGCCCAACGATACTTAGCGGGAGATTTTCCCTTTTCATAAAGGAAAGTACGCCCCTCTCAAGTGAAACAGCTATATTCCAAAAAAACGTGAATCTTTCTGCTAAATATCGTTAGATAAAATGCTTTTCTCAAGTAAGACGACTATAAGCGTCGTCCAACTAAGATGCCCTTGTCAAGTGTGGCGATTATGGAAATTCAGTTTTCGAAATCGCATAGGAGATCGTGTATAGAAGAGTGACTTGTAATTGTCGTACTTGATAAAGGCATTCTATTCAACGATATTCGAAATGAAGATTTCGAAAAGATGATACGCCCTTTTCAAGTCTGCAATGACCAGAAGTGGACCTCAAAAGAAATCCCTTCGTTGCTGCTTTTGCCACGTTGTCATTGTCCTTTTTTTGTTCAATAGCGGTATATTTCACCATCAAAATCGAGGGCCGACATTACGTGTGTCGGTTCAATTTTTTTCTCGGCGAAAAATTGGTACATTCCTCCATCCATTCGGTTGAATCTTGGATTTTTTGCCATTTCACTGGCGGAAATGCCAGACAGCACCAAAATGCCATCGATTTTGCAACCGATGTTTTCATTGGCATTTTTTGCTCCGAGGATATCAGTTTCCAAAGTATCTCCAACCATTGCGATGCGTTTTTGGCATATTTCGTTCGTGGAGACACCGGTTGCAATCGCTAGTTTTTCCAGCGCATGGCGATAAATTTGTGGAAACGGTTTGCCGGTGACAAAAATTTTTCCACCCATACTTTCGTACATCTCGCCGATCAATCCCTGCTTAACAACGTGTTTTGGAGTGTAGGCGACTGAGTCCTGCGTTTCCAACACTTGGCATACTGCAAATTTGTCAGGATTTGCTATGACCAGCATTTTGTCCTTTTTCAAAAAGGTCCTAAGCCACGGGATGTATGGCTCTATGGACGTCGAATCCCATCGCCTTTCCACGCCATTTGTCCTGGCGACGAATAGGAATTTTTTCATTTTGTCGTCCATTTCATCCCGTTCACTATCAGAAAACCTTGGAATCGAGAGGTAAACAAAGTCGGCTTCATCCAGATCCGCGGTCAGTTCCAATCTGCTGCCGGTAAAAACCTCGCTATTCGGTGCCCCAAAAACAAAATATTTCATCGAATTGTTATTCACAGCAAATGGCAAATTACCACTCAAAAGCACATCACGGAGGACATCGCCCGACGTCACGAAATGGTTGAAATGTATACCCTTACAGAGATTTGCGGCATCGTACTTTCCGATTATTTCCGAAGAAAGTATGGAAGCGTTCGATACTATCGCAACTTCTTTGCCGGCGGCAACCAATTTTTGTAGTGCGTCGAGTGCTTCTGGAAACGCATTTGATCCGCTCCAAACTACACCATACAAATCGACCAGCAAAACATCGTAACTCAGCAGCAATCTCCCAACGGACATACTATATGGCTAGTTCATCTCTTTGGAATGTCAACCGGCAAAGGAAGTTTTTGTGCCCCTTGCTCCTAGGCGAAAGGACTGTGTTTTTGCCAAGTCGCGGAACTTCGCTCAATTCCACGGTTGTGCGCGGTACTACGCAAGCGAAGTTGCGACGTTTCATTTGCCGCAGAAAAAAGTTCGCCCAGGCTGCAAATTTCCACATCGTCCCGGTCATCGTTTTTGGAAATGTCCGGTGTCGTAGAGTTGAAATTCAGGGACGGGAATGTTGCCGAAATCACCGTCTCTGGGAGTTGGAGCCTGTACGGTGGTATGGCGCACGTAAAAAAATGCATTGCCAGTCTTTCATCCAAGACATTTGTGAAAAAAATTGTGGTTAAGGACAAAGGTCTGGTATCGTGGGATTCCAGTTTGGTGAATTTTCTTTTCCGAATTTCAGAAATTTGCCAATCGAAAAACTTATCCATCGACATGGCAGACATTCCAGCTGGGGCACAAAAACTTGTCGAGCTGGCGACGACATTTCAGTCGAGTGGGGTGAAGTCTTTGAAAAAAAGAAGATGGAACAGATTGGAATTTCTTAGAAAATACGTCTTGTTGGTTTTGGCAAGTTTGCAAACTTCCATGGAGTTTT
Organism: Puniceicoccales bacterium; assembly: GCA_031270385.1. Classification (GTDB taxonomy): domain Bacteria; phylum Verrucomicrobiota; class Verrucomicrobiia; order Opitutales; family JAIRKQ01; genus JAIRKQ01. The sequence continues at coordinate 17,841 of JAISXS010000094.1, forward strand.
TTGGAGAGGCGTGCATGGGGGTTTCTGCATTTTTTAGGAGGAAGGTACGCATTCGAGCTAGAGAATTTTTGGTAATTTTGCAGGATGTCGGCGTAAACGCTCTGCCGATAGTCGCGCTAATAAGTTTCCTTGTTGGTCTAATAATATCGTTCATAAGTATTTTACAACTTGCACAATTTGGCGCCAGCATCTACGTGGCAAACTTGGTCGGCATTTCCATGATGCGGGAAATGGGATGCATAATGACCGGCGTAATAATATCCGGACGTACCGGAGCGGCCTTTGCCGCCACGATAGGGACGATGGTTGTGAATGACGAAATCGATGCTCTGCGGACATCCGGATTCTCGAGTATGGACTTTTTGGTTTTACCTAGAATATTTGCACTGACAATCATGATGCCGTTGCTGTGCATGTTTTCGTCATTTATAGGAATATTTGGAGGAATGTGTGCCGCGATTTTCAACACAAATACGACAGTTACGCAATATTGTACACAAACTGCGAATGCCGTTCGCGTGGCTGATTTTGTAATTGGAATGATAAAAAGTTCGTTTTTTGGAGTGCTAATTTCATCAATCGGGTGCCTGAAGGGATTAGAATGTGGGCGCAGTGCTGAAGACGTTGGGTTGGCCACGACATCTGCGGTTGTCACCAGCATAACCGCGATAATTGTGGCGGATTCCATCTTTGCCGTAATATTTTCTGCCATTGGAGTGTGATGGAGAGCAAGATATTAGTCAAAAACTTGACCATGTCCTACGGCGGGTACATTGTGATGAATGATATTTCGTTTTCCGTAAATCGCGGTGAAATTTTTTTGATAATGGGGAGGAGTGGTTGCGGAAAAAGCACATTGCTAAAATACTTACTCGGCCTGAAACGTGCTGGGCGTGGCAGGATTTTTTACGACGGAAAGGATATAGTATCTTCCGCCAACGATGACGATTTTTATGGGAAAAAGCTTGGCGTGTTGTACCAGAGCGGAGCATTGTGGAGTTCGATGACATTAGCCGAAAACGTTGCCATGCCATTGGAGGTGTATACGCCATTGAATGAGGATGAGATCGAAGAAATTGTTAATTTGAAGCTATCACTGGTCGGGCTTAGGGGATTCGGAAATTTCTATCCATCGCAAATTTCCGGTGGCATGCGCAAACGAGCGGGTCTGGCAAGGGCGATTGCCCTTGATCCGGAGATATTATTTTTCGATGAGCCGTCGGCTGGCCTCGATCCTGTTTCGGCAAAGCGGTTGGATGACCTGATCCTTGAACTCAAGGACAGCATGGGCGTCACCATGATCGTCGTGACTCATGAACTGGCCAGTATTTTTACCATCGGAACCAGGGCAATATACCTGGATGTGGAGTCGAAAAGGGCAACTGCCATGGGCTCGCCGAGGGAACTTCTCGAGACATCGAAAGACGAAAACGTTGTGGCATTCCTCTCAAGGGGCGAACGCCAAACCGAGTCTATGACGAAAATATAGTCATCTTACCTGAAAAGAGCATATTATTTTTCCATACAAGCATGAACTTTCCGTTGGCGCGTCGTTCCGTTAGAATGCTTTTCTCAAGCAAGATAACTATATTTCACCTAAAAAGGGCAAATTCTTTTTTTGCAAAAGCTGAAATTCTCCGGTTATAGTT
>JAISXS010000006.1 GCA_031270385.1 Puniceicoccales bacterium
TACAATCGAACAATCCAAACCGGATTCGAAGGAAAATCGAACCACGTCTCCTTCGAATAAATCAACCACGATTCCATGTTTGTAATCGCCACTCTTCTATAATCGTTTTACTCGAGAAAGGCATTCTGCCCAACGATATTTATAGCTGTTTTATTTAAGAAGGGCGTGTTTTTCTTTGCAAAAGGAAGAAATTTCCCGCTAAATATCGTTGGATTAAGATGCCCCTGTCGGGCGTGACAGCTATATAGTTATCTTACCCGAAAGGGGAATATCATTTTTTCACAAAAATAGGGATCTTCCGCCAAACATAGTTAAGTTAAAATGCTTTTCTTGATTGTTACGACATATAGTTGTCCTACTCAACAAAAGCATTCCGCCCAACGATATTTGGCAAAAAATCTTCATTTTTATTGAAGAAATAATATGCCCTTTTCAGGTAAGACAACTATTTTCCTCGAAATTTCAATGTTTTCGTTCTCGTTGTTCAAAAACAAGTCAAAGCAATAATAAAATTGGCGGAGCAGTAAAAATCTACTAAAAATAGCTTGACTATTGTATGTTTTTTACGAACATGGGCGATGCGATTATCAGCAAACTGGGAGTATAAAATGATTAAAGTAACCAATAGTGTTGTCGGTGTAAGTGTGCCAGGATTAGCCGAAAATGATGGCGCAGAGGACGACCAAGATGTCTTGGTTGGCCAAGGAAACGTGAATCCGAAAGATCAACTTGCGGGGGCAGTATTGAATCCACGCGTGGTTGTAAGCGACGATAGGCCGCACGACGCCGAGCAAACACTTTGCGCATACGCCAATGAAATGTGTAAAGCAGTACACGAAAGCGACGATCCAGATACTGGGGATACTCTCAAAGAACATGCCAGAAGAATATCCGGCTCTTTTGACTTTGGAAATTTGGTCTTTGGGAGTCTGACTCTAACGTCTAGCTTTATAGATGACATTGGAAAAATTGTAAATATCGCGAGTGACCACGGACTTGAAACTCCAAAGCTCTTGGCCGAAAGGGTGTGTGATCTGTTTGCGAAAGGTCAATTCGGAAAATTCACGGCGTGGAATGTACAGTACCTCATTAAGTTAGTTCTACATTCTAATGGCCCCATCGACGAAGATAAAATATGGAAAGCATCTGAAGCCATACACGATAAATTCGGGTTTGATGTGCTTGCAAACTTCGTGTTAACTGCGGTACATTCTGTGCCTGTCCGCTACTCGCATGTTATCGCAAACATTACCCATCTCGTTGGCTATCTGAGCAAAGTTAGTGCCACTTCGTCCTTTAATTGCTCGTTCTCGGGTTCTTGCAATCTAGATACGGTTAGGAAAATCGTGGAAGTCGCAACTAAGTTCGGACTCAAAATTCCAAAATCTTTGGTCGAAAAAGCATACGATGCATTTGTTAATCTACGCAGTGGTAGTGGCGGGATCGACAACGTAAATTACGTAACCATGTTATTTCTTTGTTCGGATGCTCCAATCGACGAAAGACAAGCATCGAAAGTGTTTACAAAAATATATAATGAATGTGATGCCGAGTTTCGGAATTATGTGACCAGTGTGGTATGTTCTATGCCAATCTGCGAGCACGTTATTGCAAACGTCCCTTCTCTTATTGACTGCTTATTTCAGGTTACTGGTAGTGACGCTATTGTCGTCGATGTCGCATCCTCGGCGTTTGGAAGGTTAATTACAGGGACGCTTCCATTAAATACTTTCATGAATTACATCGTTGAGTTTTTTCTAGAAAAGCTTGGAAGTGACAGTATAATAGCAATTTGGGGTATCTGCAGTATGGTAGATGGATACGCGTACGAGCGTTTCACGCTATCCGAAGAACGCTGCAGCGAAGCACAGAAGGTGTTTAGCGAGCTGGTTACGCAGCTCCTGAAAAATCCCGAAACATATGCGGAGCTCTTAAATTCCGGTCTGATCGCAGATGAGGATACTGAAAGCAACAGGACGGCCATGTTTTTAATGTACATACTGGAAAATCTTTTCAAAGACAGCGATGATGCTGGAAAAGTTGCCCTAAAGGTAGATGCGCACAATCCACTTTTTAAGGGTAAATCAGCCACCATTTGCACACTCGATGCAGTCCCGACAATGACTTATTTTGTGAATATAGCGATCGAAGTCGTTGCGTTGAATGGCTATAATCCTAGAGGACACGTTAAGGAAGGACTCGAGAGAATTATCAGAGTAGCCTTCCTAATTTTTCCGTCTCTAGACGATAAATCGAAGTGGGAATTGATTGAAACGATTGAGCCGCTTTATCTTCTTCCTTTCGTTAAAAATGTTCTCACTGTTGACATCCAAAAATTGACCATCCAAAATACTAAAACTCCTGTCATCATTGAAAAACTTCAGGAAATCTTTATAAAAGTAAACGAAACAGAATATAGTTATCTTACCCAAGAAGAGCATGTTGTTTTCCCATAAAAACGGAAAATTTTCCATCAAATATCGTTAGGCAAAATGCCTTTTTCGAGTAAGATGACTATAGCAAAAAAACGTAAAAACACGGAAAAACAACGATCAATTGCTAATCGCTCACAGACCTGACGACCGACTGGCGTGGAATCTCATTCCGTGTCAGTCGGTGAAGTTTTTTTCGCTTTATAGTCATCTTCCCCGAGAAAAGCACATTCTCTATTCCAAAAAGACGGGAATCTTTCTGCTAAATATCGTTGGATTAGAATGCTTTTCTCAAGTAAGACAACTATAAAAATCCATACCGAACGAACATTCACATTGGCAGTTTCAGATACCTCTAAATTTTGACGGCATAGACGCTCGGTTTGCAATACGAGAATCGCCTTGCTATTCCGCAAAAAATGAATTCAGATGGCAACTCACCATGGAAATTCGTGACGACGGGATCCCCGTAGGCGGACAGAAAAAATTTGTCGGAATATTGGAATTATCGGAGTGTGAGCGCTATGGCCAACTCATAAGTCGCGACGACAACGGCAAAGAGGACATAGCAAATCCCTACGTCGGCATGGATATCCTGTGCAAGTACCACCTCCGTCGTGGTCAGCAAATTTCCGCTGCCATATTGCCGCGAACGAGCTTTCCAAACCCAAGGGTATTGTCTGTCGAAAAAATAGATGGCATGGATCCAGACGCGCGAAACAGGCGTACGCCATTCGACCGACTAACACCAGTACAACCTCGGAAGCAAATGCTTTTGGAATGTGGCGAAAGTTCGATGCCATCCAGAGTGATAGACCTGTTCTGCCCAATCGGAAAAGGACAGCGAGGAATAATAGCATCGCCACCTCGGTCCGGAAAGACGATGCTCCTCCATGAAATTTCCAAGAGTATCTCAAAAAATTTCCCAGAAATTCCTATAGTGGTCGCTTTGATCGACGAACGTCCAGAGGAAGTCACGGATTTTAAGCGCTCCGTCACTGCGGAAATTTACGCGTCGTCGAATGACCAGGGACCAAAAAATCACATTCGAGTGGCGAGATTAGCTGGTGAGCGTGCACGAAACCTTGCCGAGAGCGGCCGTGATGTCATCCTATTCATTGATTCCATCACCCGATTGGCACGTGCGCACAACGCGACCGGTGGTAGTGGACGCACGATGACCGGGGGCATTGATTCCCGTGCTATGGAAATTCCAAGGAAAATGTTTGCAATGGCCAGGGATACGGAACACGGCGGCAGTCTAACAATACTTGCCACTGCATTGATTGAAACTGGCAGCAAGATGGACGACCTTATTTTCCAAGAATTTAGGGGAACAGGAAACCTCGAAATTGTATTGAATAGAAAATTGGCCGAGATGCGTCTATGGCCCGCAATCGACCTGCAAGCATCGGGGACAAGACACGAAGAGCTAATACTTTCCCCGCAAATGTGCGCCGGAGTATCGTTCCTACGTCGTGCTTTCGCGGGTATGGAACCGGAAAAAGCCATGGAGTTACTACTGAATCGGCTATCCGCCCACAAAAGCAACAACGAATTCCTCGCGATGATAGCGAAGCCATCGTAATTCCCACGTCCTCACTGCGGTGTACGAGCCAGCTTCTATCTAGGAACCAGTATTTTTCGAAGTTTTTTTCATAAATTTCTGGGAAGGAATTGGAAAACATTTAAAATGAACCGATGGCTGTTTGGTCGTGGTTAAAGGATAGAGCTTGTGGAGTTTTTTTGCACGTGAGTTCGCTGCCGAGTAAGCAAGGAATCGGATGTTTTGGGAAATCTGCCTACGATTTTGTCGAATTTTTAAGTGCCGCTGCCGTAAAATATTGGCAAGTTTGTCCGCTCAATCCGACGAGCTTCGGCGACTCGCCATATCAGAGTCCATCGGCGTTTGCTGGAAATCCATACTTTATTGATATCAACGACCTCGTGGAAATCGGACTTTTGTCGCATCTGGAAATTGAAACATTGGAGTCGCTTCCACACTCCAACGTCGATTTTGGCGGACTATATGAACATTTTTGGCCGTTGCTGAGGACGGCATTTGCAAATTTCACAAACAGTCATCCGCATTGGAAAGAATTTGAAAATTATTGCAAAAAAGCCAGCTGGTGGCTGGATAATTACGCTATCTTCATGGCTATAAAAGACAAATTTTGCGGAAAACAATGGACGGAGTGGCCGAAAGAATTTTTGAACTTTGAAAATGCTAAAGTCTGCGTCTCATCCGACTATAATCTCAAAAAATCGACTTCGTTCCACAAGTTCACCCAATGGTTATTCGATGTACAATGGAAAAAATTGAAAGCATTTGCCAATAAAAATGGAATTTTTATGGTCGGAGATGTCCAAATCTTTGTTGGCCTCGACAGTTCCGATGTCTTTTCCAACAGGAGGATGTTCAAATTACAGCAAAACGGTATGCCGAAATTCGTCACCGGCGTGCCGCCGGACTTATTTTCTGACACCGGTCAACTCTGGGGAAATCCGGTATACGATTGGGATGTTCTCAGAAATAATAATTTTTCATGGTGGACAGGTAGGATACGACGCTGTTTGGAATTGTATGACGTCGTACGCCTGGATCATTTCAGGGGATTTTGCGACTATTGGGAAATTACATACCCAGCAACAACGGCTATCAACGGGAAATGGATCAAGTCCGCCGGAATAAAATTTTTTGAGTGCATAAAAAACACTTTCCCGAATTCGAAATTTATAGCGGAGGACCTCGGGATTTTGACGGATAATGTCTCCGAATTGCTGAAACAAACCGGATTGCCAGGAATGAATGTCATCCACTTCGCATTTGACGGTAACAGTAAAAACAAATACCTCCTCCATGAACATGATAAAAATAGCGTACTTTACCTCGGAACGCATGATAACGACACAACACTCGGGTGGTATCGTTTCCTTCCCGATGAAATAAAGCACCAAGTCCGGAGTTACTTCCGCACGAGCGGAGATGACATCGCCTGGGACCTAATAAAGGCAGCCTACAGCTCCACATCGAACATCTTGGTCATCAGCATGCAAGACATTCTTAATCTCGGATCGGAGGCAAGAATGAATAAGCCGAGCACCACATCGGGCAATTGGCAATGGCGTATGATGGCGTGCCAGATGGAAGAGCTAAAACATGGAACGGCCAATTTCTTGGCGGAATTAGGCCGAATTTATGGAAGATGAGCCCGTACTTTTTTCGCAAAAATGGAATGGCGCTTGCAAAATTTTTCGCTACAATACTAAAATTTGCTGCGCTAGCATTGTTAATATTTTACCGAAAAATTCTATCGCCGGCGAAAATTGTACTGTTTGGGCAGTCCGCGAGATGTAGATTTTCACCAACGTGCTCAAAATTCGCCCTATCCATGTTCCAAAGATATAGCCTTCCCAAGGCGGCTTACCTTTCTATACGCAGGATCCTACGGTGTCACCCATTTTGGCGTCGCCATGCTCGCACACCAAATATGCCAAACACCAATTGAACCCTTTTATAGCTATTTCGCCTGAGAAGGACGTGCTTTCCTTTGTAAAAAGGAGAACTCCCCCACCGAGTATCATTGGATAAGATGCCTTTGCCGAGTGTGATAGCTATAAACCGAAGCCTCACGCCACCTCATAAGTCGCGGCAAACCCCCCATCTCCGCGAAATCTTTTTATAAATCTTCCATTCGCGGCAATGTGTTCAACGATCTTGAAAGCCAAAACTTTGCTTTGGACCTGCGCACCACTCGAAATGTCATCGATTGTGACCACACGACCCCTGCTTTTTTCAAGGAATGACACGATCGACCTTTGAATCTTCAAGACATTTGCCGCAGCTTTTTTACCAGCTTCGACTCCCGGCTGGTTGTATGCATTGATGTTCACCATGCTACAGTAAAACCCTACGGACCGCTCATACAACGCGATCAATGCGCCTAGCTCACGCTCCGAAAGCTCGTCAATCGACAGGTGAATCACGCGTGTTCCATTTTCACACAACGCTCGCATTGTGCCAACGGCAAAACCATTCAAGTAATCGCCGCTCGTCATGCCATCCGAGTCGACAAGTATCGATCCCCCATCCCTTGCCCTGAGAACGCTGATTATCGTCACAAAAAAATTTCGCAGACCGTCGCGTAATTGCTGAACAAATGAATGCTGGTCAGAAGATCCCTTGTTGCCGTATACCGTCAGACCCTGACGCGCTATGTTTCCATCGCGATCCTTTTCTTTACCAACGGATTCCATGACTATTTGCTGCAAATATTTTGAAAAACTCGATAGCCGATCTTTATATGGAATAACAACCATATCCTTTTTTCCAACGCCATCGGCCGCTAGAAACCAGGCGAGCGCCATCATCATAGCTGGATTTTTCGGGGAAACCGACCTTGTTAGTTCGTCCATTCTTCGTGCACCGGAGATGAAAAACTTCAACGAATTACCTTGCAACGCTGCGGGCAAGAGGCCAACCGCGGAGAATACACTCGTGCGGCCACCTACCCATTCCCACATTGCAAACCGGTCAATCCACCCTTCGGCAATGGCCTGCCTGTCCAATAAACCATTTTCCCCAGTCACGGCAACCGCATGGCGTGGAAATGCGTAGCCACCCTTTTCATACGCCGCAGCGACCTCAACCATCGCATTCCGCGGCTCCGGCGTGCTACCAGATTTCGAAGTCACCACTACCAACGTCTTTCCTAATTTTCCTGCGAGCTTCCCAAGCGTGATATCAACGCCGTCAGGGTCAGTGTTGTCGATGAAATAACAGCCAAGCTTGACATTTTTTCCTAAACTTTCACATATTAACTGTGGCCCGAGGGCAGATCCCCCAATCCCGATGAACAGCGCGTTTTCGAACCTACCATCTTGACCGACAATATGCCCCATATGCACTTTTTCAGCAAACCTTACTACTTTTTCAATCGTTTCGCTAATTTGCTCCCTAATTCCTTCCGATGGCGCAATATCGGCGTTGCGCAACCAATAATGACCAACCATTCTATATTCGTCTCTATTGGCTACGGCCCCGGCTTCCAATGCCGCCATTTCGCGATACGCCGTGGAAATTTTATACTCCATTGCGCTAAAAAATTCATCGCTGAATCCGATTTTACTGAAGTCGATGGAAATTCCTAGGTCATCGGCCCTGAAAAAGTACTTTTCGAAATCGCTCCACTCACTCATGGCCGCGACATTCTGAAAAAACGTTCGGGAATATCAACAGCAATCGTGGACGCATGGCGGCTGGCACAGCCATCTTATCCGAAAAAAGCATACTCTATATTCCAAAAAACGGGAACCTTTACGCTAAATATCGTTAGACAAAATGCTTTTCTCAAGCAAAACGACTATAAGCCCCGTTGGCAAAAATTCTCGAGTGTCTAGGCACGACAGTTCCTGGATTGAGTACGCAGTTGCATGCAATCTCCGAACGATCTCCGATGATTGCGCCAACCTTCCGCATTGCAGTCGGGATGCGCTCGCCATCGCAATGTATGGTGACTTCTCCGTGATCTAGCCTCAAATTTGCCAGAATCACGCCTGCTCCGAGGTGAACCAAATTCCCCAAAACTGAATCGCCTACGTAATTGAAGTGCGGCACCTGCACGCCGTCCAGCAATATGGAATTCTTCAATTCGCACGAATTTCCGATCAGACACTTTTTTCCGGTGATCACGTTGCCACGCACGTATGCAAACGGCCTAACTATCGTACCTTCGCCAATGTAAGCCGGACCGTCTATCACACAAATCGGCGGCAACGTAACTGACTCGTGGATGAAAACATTTTCGCCTATGTGGCAGCCGGAAGGAATCCCGGACCTCCGGTCCCGAGTTTCGTTGGTAACGTCCAAAATCGCGCCATTTACGTCCCTTAGCCAAAAAACCGGATTTTTTTCGCTAAGAAAATGCTCCGAAAATACCCAAGACTCGTCGATGTCAAAAAAATCACAAAATTGCATAATTTATTCAAATTTTTTCTTCAATTTTTGAAAAAATCCACCACTGTCCTTTCCGCTTAAATTTTCAAATTCCAGCAACTTTTCTTTCTGCTCCTTTGATAACTTTGTCGGCACATCCACCATCACTTTCACATACTGGCTACCGCGTACGCCGTGGTATTTCAAGGATGGCATTCCGTGCCCCTTCATACGAAAGCTTGTTTCAGACTGTGTCCCAGGCGGAATTTTCAACGTCGCACGCCCATCTATCGTTTCGACGGTTATTTCACCACCGAGTGCCGCCGTTGTGAATGATATTTTCTGCGTGCAGAACAAATCTTCGTCGCGGCGATCGAACCTACTATCCTCTTCGATGGCCGTGATGATGTACAAATCTCCGCTTGCACCGCCATTTGTTCCAGCCTCTCCGGCGCCACCCATGCGTAGATTTGCACCATCGAATACCCCAGCTGGAATTTTTACCTTTGTCGTACACTGTTCACGCACGCGACCGGTACCATTACAATGGGAACATGGTGTATCTATCTTGGTCCCAACACCGTGGCAGTCAGGACATGTCTGTTGCATACTGAAAAACCCCTGCCTCATGGAAAAAATGCCGGTTCCGCCGCACTTTCTACAGGTGACACTCTTCGATCCCTTGGCGGCGCCACTGCCACCACACTTTTCACAGGTAACATTTTTGGCATACCTTATTGTTTTCTCCACTCCGCTGAACGCCTCGTCGAGCGTAATCTTTAGCTTGTATTGCAGGTCGTTGCCGTCTTGCTTTCCGGACCTGCGGGAACCTCCACTGCCAAACCCGAAAAAATCTCCGATACCACCGCCACCAAACATCTCTCGGAATATGTCAAACGGATCATGAAAGCCTCCAGATTCCCATCCGCCACTGCTGCTACCGCCTTGCTGGAACGCTCCGTGGCCGTATCTGTCGTAGGCAGATCGCTTATCGCTGTCTCTCAAAACTTCATATGCCTCTGCGACCTCCTTGAATTTTTCTTCGGCTGTCTTATCCCCCGGGTTTTTATCGGGATGGTATTTTACGGCCATCTTGCGATAGGCCTTTTTTATTTCCTCATCGGATGCACTCTTGGACACCCCAAGGACCTCATAGTAATCAGATTTGCTCATTTTTACCCCTGGTTCACGTCATCGCTATGGCATGCGACCACGACTGCTGCTGGTCGCAAAAGTTTTCCGCCAATCGTATATCCCTTCCTGTCGACGGAAACGATAATATCAACCTCAAGGTCGTCGTGTACCACTCGGCGGTTGCAGTCGTGAAAATTCGGATCAAATTTTTCGTGCAACGGATAAATTGTTTCCAGTCCATATGAAGATAGAAAAGCCTTAAAATTTGACAGTACCATTCTGAATCCATCGACGATGTCATTGCTCCCGTGGCGTTCGCAGGCGGCCAATCCAAATTCGAAACTGTCGACTACGGGAAGAACGCCTTCCATAACCTCGCTAATTGTGTTCGTACGCACCTCCGAGCGCTCCCTCTGGGCACGCTTTCTATAATTTTCGAGATCTGCTAGGGCACGCAGTGCAGCATCTTTGTACTCATCCGCTTCTTTCTGTTTTTCGTCCAGTTCCTTTAGGAAGTAGGAAAAGTCAAAAGTTGCGTATTCCTTTGGGCTAGTGCCTTGATCCTTCGAACGCTGTTCAAAATTTTCCACAATTTCCTCAGTCCCGTTCAAATCATCAACGGAATGATTTTCACTATCGTACACGTCTTTATTGGGTGATGAAGCTTCCTTTGCCATATTGAATTAGCAGCAAAAAATGTACCATGGAATGGATATTGTCAATTTTCAAATGCAAAAAATTATGGTGTCAGTTTTTGGCTATGTTCACGGATTTGCGAAAAATCACCACAACAATGGTAAATTTTCACTTCACAACAACCAACTGCGCGCACGTTTTTCCGAAAAAGAATTGATTTTTTTCATCAAACAGACAAAAATCCACAGTTGTCACGCTCGTGTGGCGGAATGGTAGACGCTGAGGACTTAAAATCCTTTGCCTGTAGTGGCGTGCGGGTTCGACTCCCGCCTCGAGCACCAAACTCTTTTGGGTATATATAGTTGTCACACTCGACAAGGGCATCCTATCAAACGATACTTGTCGAGAGCGTTTTTCTCCTTACAAAGGAAAGCACGCCCTTCTCGGGCGGAACGGCTATACATAGTTATCTCACCCAAGGAGGACATATTTTTCCCACGTAAAAACGGGAATTTCTCCATCAAATATCGTTAGCTAAAATGCTTTTTTCAAGTAAGATAACTATATATATTCGGGCAAAATGACCATAAATACCCACCACAGACGTTTGTTTGTTCGCTACCGACCGAATGTCTGGCTCAAAGAGCTGGATGCATATTCTTAAACTCGTGTGCACGCTCGAATTCGTTTCCAAGCGCGAGAATTTCATGCTCATGGAACGGCTTCCCGATAACTTGCATGCCAATTGGGAGCCCGCCACTGGAAAATCCGCACGGAACAGATAGTCCACAAAATCCCGCAAGATTGATTGGGACGGTGTAAATGTCCGCTAAATACATTTGCAGTGGATCGGAGGTCTTTTCCCCGATTTTAAACGCTGTAGTTGGGGTAACGGGCGTGATCAAGGCGTCAACGTCGTCAAATACCCGCATAAAATCCCTGCGTATCAGTGTGCGTACCTTTTGGGCACGGAGATAATGTGATTCGAAATTCTCGCTGCTTAGAACGAAAGTTCCCAACATAATCCTCCTTTTCACCTCAGCTCCAAATCCTTCGCCCCTAGTTCTGTAATATATGTCCACGGCGTTTTGCGCCGCATTTGAACGATATCCGTAGCGAATGCCGTCGAAACGCGCCAAATTCGCCGACGCTTCGGCAGTGGCTATTATGTAATACGCTGCCATGGCGTATTCAGTCATTTCCAAATGCACATCTTTAATCTTGTGGCCAGCATTCTCGTAAAATGATATGGCATCCTCCACGGCAGATTTTACCTCACTGTCCAACCCGTCGCCAAAAAACTCTTTTGGCACACCTATGGTTTTTTTTCGTTGGAAATTTCTAACCTCTGCAGCATAATCCTTTTTTTCGAAGTTGTAGCTCGACGAATCATTTTCATCGTGGCCGGAAATTACTTGAAACAAAGTCGCCACATCTTCGGAAGACCTCCCGAGTTGCCCTATTTGATCCAGGGAACTCGCAAACGCCACGAGACCATACCTGCTAACCGCACCATAGGACGGTTTCAGTCCAACGATCCCGCAAAATGCCGCCGGTTGCCTGACTGATCCGCCCGTATCAGACCCAAGTGCGAGAACCGCTTCTCCGGAAGCGACGGCAGCCGCGCTACCACCACTGCTGCCCCCTGGTACCCGCGTAGTATCCCACGGATTTGCGACCGGTCCGTAATGGGAATTTTCGTTGGATGATCCCATTGCGAATTCATCCATGTTAATTCTTCCCCATAGAACGCACCCGGCGTCACGCATGCGACCTATCACGGTGGCATCATACGGGGCAATATAGCCCTCCAACATTTTCGATCCACATGTCAGCGGTTGACCACATTCGGAGATAACATCCTTAATTCCAACTGGAATGCCATCAATCGGACTGAGCTTTTTGCCGACCTTTCTCCTTGCGTCAGACTCCTTCGCCTCGTCGAGAGTTTTTTCTTCGTCGAAAGAAATGAAAGCGTTCAATTTTCCATCGATGGCTTTTGTCCTATCGATCATTTTCTTGGTCAGCTCCACAGACGAAATCTCGCCGGAATTCAGCAATTTTTCAAGTTCTGCCGCTGATTTATAAAAAAGTCCGTCATTAATCTCCGCTTCCATCATTCTACAACCTTTGGCACAATAATTTGATTATCCCTTTTCTTTGGAGCGTTGCCTAGGGCAAGTTCCCTTGGTAACGTTTCCCCGGACTCATCTCCGCGCATGACATTGTACAGCGGTACTGCATGGGCCGACGGTTCGACGCCATCGACGTTAACCTCCAACAACTTTCCCAAAAACTTCAAAATAGAGTCAAAATTTCTCGCAAGTTCCTTCTTTTCGCCGTCGGAAAAATGTATGCGCGCTAGCATCGCAACACGATCGATATCCATACTATGTTTAGAATTTTTGTCGCTTTCCATCACGCTTGTTTCCTTATTTTGTATAATTTCTCAATATCCGATTGTGTGCTATTAAATGCCGTCTGCACTTCAGCGTCCGTCAATGTGCGTCGATCAGAACGGTAGTTTATCGTTATGCCAATATTCTTCATTCCGTCTGGGATACCTTCGCCCCTGTAAACATCAAAAACATTAACTGATTCTATGAAGATTTCCTCGGAGATGTTCTTCTTTGCAAATCTCAACACATTACTTTCGACGGTAGCACCTCGCTCATCGCCGTCGACTATCAGGGAAATATCCTTCGATACCCTTGGAAACTGGCTAAATGCCCTGTGAGCAATTTTTTCCGGCCTCTTCGAGAAAATCGACGGGTGCACGATAACTTCTGCGGCAAAAACATTCTGCCGAACATCGAATTTTTTCACGAAATTTATTCCAAGAAGGCCACATGTCGCCTGAAATCTTTCCCTATCCAAAAATCCGCAGCTAGCCGAATATCCCGGCTGCCAGAGATTGCTGCTTTCTACATCTTCGAAGACTGGCAATCGATCGGAAAAACTTTGCAAAATCGGAAAAATCAGGGCTTTTACATCATAGAAATCAGTTTCCACAAAATTTCTCCACGATCGTTCGATTGGAATTGGTAACATCGCGAAACCAACGGCTAAACATTCATTAAATTTTCCGCCTATCTTCAACACCACGCGACCAGTTTCAAAAAATTTTGTCTCCCAATTGCCATTCTGAATATTCAGCGCCATCGTCTCGAGCAATCCCGGAATTAGTGACACCCTGAAGCAACTTTGGTCTGTGCTGAATGGATTGTGCATGGCGATGGCAGAGTCGTCACCGAACACCCTTTCCGTATCAAACCTGTTACGTAGAGAGAGACTGCAACACTCGAGAAATCCGTGGTTGGATAAATAATTCCCTGAATTTTGCAAAAATGTCACCGACCGACTGCTGTTCCCGTGTATTCCATAGAACTTCGGCGGAGTTTCCGGAATTTTGTCCGTGCCGTATATTCTCAGGCATTCGGATACAATATCCGCCGAGCACATAATATCCGGACGGTGGGCCGGAACCGTAATACTCCACCGATCATCGTCCAATTTTTCAACACCAAACCCGAGACGTGTCAAAATTCCTTCTCCAACATCGATGGCAATTGGAAATCCGCAGAGTTTCTCTATGAGCGATGGCGAAAAATCTATCGACGATTCCAGACGCTTTGGCGTGCCGACAACCCAGCATTTCGATCGCACGGTGCCGCCACAGACTTCCTCTACGAGGTCGGCTACGCGCTGGCAACTCCGCACCACATTCGCCGTATCTATGTCCCTTGAAAACCTGTGGGAGCTCTCCGTCGAAATATTCAGTGCTTTTGCCGTCTGCCGGATGCTGTTCGCGTTAAAATAGGCGCTCTCTATCAAAATATCCGTCGTGTCACCGTCTACCTCCGCATCGATGCTGCCAGTCACACCCGCAATTACCAATGGACGCTCGCCATCGCATATCACCATCATCGAACTATTCAGCATACGCCTTTTACTATCCAGTGAAATGACAGTTTCTCCATCAACCGCCAGGCGAATCGTCAATCGATTTCCAATGATTTTTCTCGCATCGAAGATATGAACCGGCTGTCCAGTTTCCATCATCACCCAATTCCCGATGTCGACCGCATTGTTAATAGACCGTATGCCGACGGCCGCGAGATCCCTTTTCATCCAATCAGGACTCTCACCGATCTTAATGTCAGCAACACAAATAGCAGAATAGCATTCGCAATCACCTGTTTCGATGGAAATTTCATCGAGGAAATGATCCGTTGGATGCGTACTTGAGACTTCAACACCTTTTATTGTCGGAAATTTCAGAGGAATATTCAACCTCGCTGCCACATCTCTGGCGACGCCGATGTGACTCAGGCAGTCCCCACGGTTAGCTGTCAGCGATATGTCAAAAACTGTGTCATCGGGCACTACGATTTCATCGTGAAGACGTCGACCAACCCTGGTACTTTTGTCCAAAATTAGCAACCCAGCGTGGTCATCTCCCATGCCGAGTTCCCTACTGCTGCACATCATCCCGTCGGAATCAACACCGCGCAAATTGCTCTTCTCGATCCTGAAGTCTCCCGGCAAAACTGTGCCCGGCAAAGCCACCGGCACATGGTCGTTCACTTTAAAATTTCTTGCGCCGCACACAATTTTACGCGCATCGTTTTCTCCGACACGTACGGTACACAAAGCCAATTTATCGGCATTTGGATGCTGCTCAATTTCCAAAACCTCTCCAACAACGAGCGTTTCCTGACTACTAACCCCAACTTTTTCAACGGCATCAACTTCCAGGCCTATGGAAGTAAAGATTTCGCCGAGCTCTCCATCGCTGATTCCGAGATCGACATACCTTTTCAACCACCTTGCACTAATTTTCATAGAATTTGACAAAGTTAGGTAAAGAATTCCATGTATCTTGCAAGGCTCTTTTCGCCAAAGAACGCGGCGATTTTTGCTTAGAAACAGGTAGCAGGAATATATTTATCGCTTGCAGAACGATGAAGGTGTAGAAGGCCGGTTCTCTCAAACCCGCATTTTCCATTACCAAGTATAGCTGTCACACTCGACAAGGGCATCTTAATCCAACGATACTTGGCTGAAGAACTTTTCCTTTTATAAAGAAAAGCACGCCCTTCTTGGGTGAAACAGTTATAGTCATCTTGCTCGACAAAAGCACTTCGTTCAACGATGTCTAGCGA
>JAISXS010000054.1 GCA_031270385.1 Puniceicoccales bacterium
CCTTCGCTCTGTGATCCTCGAAATACTTTACTACCTTTTCCCTCAGATCCTTCGAATAGTACATCTCGCTCTTACCTACTATATTTTTAAACGCCCTCGTCAAGGGGAATTGCTATATAAGTGTCGTCTGACAAAGTACCCTTGTCAAATGCGGCGACCCAGTCGCTCGAATTTTGGCGTCCTATTGACAAAGGATAGGCTATCAAGTTCCAATCAGCCTTGACAACGAAATTTTACGTAGCACACTGTGGCCGCGTATGGCGCGGAGGTGGAGGGCATTTACGTTGATGGAGTTGTTGACTGTGATTTCCATAATTGGAATTTTGGCGGCAATTTTAACGCCAATGATTGGCAGTGCCGTCAACAGTGCGAAAAAATCAAAAGCACGACGCGGGCTACAACAAATTGCCATGGCTTATGTAAGTTTTTCCACGAAAGGATTCGCAAGCGAGTTAAATACATGTAAAAAAGCAAACGAATGGGCCGCCGCACTCGCAAAGCACGAAGAAATGAATGTTGCTTCCATGTTCATACTGTCCGATGATTACTTGGTTGAAGCTGAGCATAAGTTGGTTCCGAAAACAGTGGTATTGATGAAAAATGGGACATGGGTGATAAACCAAGATTTCGAAAAATTTCCACTGAGCATTGTTGTGATCGCCGGCGTTGCCAGTCGCTCTCCGTCTTCAACAACACCAATTGCGTACACCAGGGGACTGGATAATGATAGTGGAAAGTGGCGTGCTTCGAACGGTTCCAATGGTGGTGTCTACGGTGAGGAGGGAGGATTCATAGTGTTTTTGGATGGCCATGTAGAATTTTATGCAAATTTGACAGACGAAAAAAATATGCTAATGAATTACTATACCGGTGAAAAAACATCGAAAATTTCCGAAGCAGTAAATTATGGTGCTCGGGCGCTGTCGTGGACGGGAATTGACTGGGAGGCTGCCAAAAATTAATACGGGAAAGAATCAACATTGGCCGGATATTTGTTATAGTCATCTTTCCCGAGAAAAGCATTTTGTTTAACAATATTTGATGGAGAAATTCCCATTTTCATGGGAAAACAACATGCTTCTCTCGGGCAAGATGACTATATTACACTATTACAATTTTGACGCTGTTGAGTTTCAGTGTTTTACATCAATTAATTTTTTTGACTAATTAAAAGTATGGAAATAAACGTAAATTTACCAGGCATTTTTCGCGGATACGTCAATGACGGAAAAAAAATTACTGATCAAAACGGCGATACTGTGCGGAAACGACCGACCCTAAACATTAAGAGAGTCATTAACATATATTGCGTGCTATCAGACTGTCGTCTCGGGCGTGGGTTTACAGAGGGACACTATTGCAGCTCAAAATGTATGGACTTTGGGCGCAATTATGGTGCTGACCTCGTGGCTAGAACGGCTACGCCGGACTCGTCATTTCAAACGCGGTCCAAAGTACCGCCGAAGTCTATTAAGCCATTGTGCAAAAATAAATCGAGTCAGGAGATATCTGGTACAACATTTTCGACTAATACAATCGAATCGTACGATTTTGCGAAAAACATCGAAGTGTCGCCATTGTACGACAGATACATGGCCGATTTTAACACGCGTTCCGGCGAGTTTATGCTGGTGGGTGATTTTACACTTGTGTTGCAACAGGTGCGTAACGACGAAAATGCTGTGGAGGCCCCAAGTAAGAGCGATTTTTTCGCCAACCAAGTGCACCAAAATCCGAGTTTGACACAGCTTCGTCAACGGATGGCACAGCGAGACTGGATTGTATTGTTCTCGCATCCAAAGCAATTGCAAATGGGAATTAGCGCAATATACAGTGTGATTAGCGCCGTGTATACAATGGTCAGACCGAGAATTGATATTTCGATGGTAGAACACGTCGACCAGTTTGTTATTTACATGAAAAAAGCGGTGGAATTGAATCCCATGGATTCACTCACAGTTGGAAGTTCCTACCTTACTCGGATAGTAAGATATATTAGAAGCAGTGACCTGGTGCGAATGAACGAGATGTTTAGCGGTTCAATGATAGTGAAACTCGGAAATGGCAAATATTGTACCGTCGAACCTCAATCGGAGATTTATCTGTCCTTCAAAGAAATCCCAGTGATTCCATTTTTATCAATTTATGGGAGCAAATTGCTGCAATTACGGGAAAACATTGGAAAAATAGCTTTCGAAATTGGTCCGAAAGATGAACCACATGCCAAACGAATACAAAGTTTCGTTGGCACCGTCTTTACTGCATTTTTCTCTGGAGTCTTTGCACCTATCGAGTGGGATAGGAACGTATTTTTCAACAAATTTATCTCATTCGTTGAAACCGTGGCAGCAAAACTTTCAGATATGACATCGGGCAATCTGGAAAAAACAGAACGCAGTAAAGCTGGAAATTCACAGCCAATGCTATGCGACATAATCATGGACTTACTTAAATGCGAATTTAATTCCGCATTTGGCAAGGAAGCAAATACAATCATTACACTCAACAAGAACACTCTATCTAGCGATACTTAGCGCGAAAATTCTCTTTTTTATAAAGAAAAACACGCCCTTCTTGAATGAAACAACTATAAAAACGAAAATTTTTCTGCCAAATATAGTTATCTTATTCGAAAAAAGCATTCCATTCGACGATATACTGGCAGAGAATTCCCGTTTTTATGAAAAAAAACAATACAGGCATCTTACCCGAAAAAAGCATACCATCTATTCCATAGAAACGGAAGTCTTACCGCTAAATATCGTCAGATAGAATGCTTTTCTCAAATAAAATAACCATATATCGTTGGCAGAATTCCCTTGTCGAGTGTGCCGGCTATGACACGCCTTTCTCAACCGAAACAGCCATACTTTCGCAAAAGTTTCACAAGCGATTGAAATTTTTTTGGCGGTGGCGCACATATTTTTGGAAAATCCTCACATTCAACGGATACCAGGTGAAGAGGAAAATATTTTTCGCTCCAGTGGGAACCAGCTTGGATTCCTTTTGCAAATTTTTTCGCAATACCCATGCCTTTTGCGGCGGAATAGAGATTTTCTCCGACGATGGTCAGCCCACATTCTTCGGCGTGTAGGCGAATTTGGTGGTGGCGCAGAAATGTACAATTGGCTGTCCAGAGCTCGAAATCACCGATGTTTTCGGTAAAAACAAATTCCGTACGTGATTTTTTCCCAGTCTTAGTTGAAATTACCATCCTAGAATCGGACCAGTGTTGGCCGATCGGCAAGTCGCAAACCACTGGTTTATTCTTCGCAACTGCACTCGAAAATGTCAAAAATTCAAAAGTAAATCTCAAGGCCTGCGATCCAAAGGAATTTCGCAGCTTTGCGGCCGATGTTTTTTCTTTTGCGACGATGAGTACACCGGAAATTTCATCGTCCAATTCGTAAACCACCGTCGGATTGGATATCGAAAGATCTGCGAATTTTCCACTACCGGACCTGCCTGCCATATGCTTTACAATGGTACTTCCGCTGGCACCTTCTAGCTTTGCGATGGCGATGAAATCCTCGCAATCATGTAAAATCGGTAATTTTACCGCTCTCGCACAAACCGATCCCGCTGGAAACCCGATGAAACCACTGTCCATTGTCATAAATTACGAATTGAATGCCGCACTAATTATTATTTCCATCATCCCACACTCGTCGATCAATTTGGAAGTATCACGCCGTTCGAATGTCAAAAACACATACGATGCCCAGCAACCTTTTCTGGAAACGGCATAGGTTCGCAATTTCACATACATGCCAATGGAAAAAAGCTCATACTTAGTAGTCGACGGAATGTTTCCCGAACATCCAATGCCGTTGACACCTACGATGACAGACAAAATACCACCGCCGACTAGCATATTTCCTGCGAAAACCACCACAGCTCGGGCTTATAAAAAATCCCTCGGCAAGGGCAAGCTTGGATACCTTAGACGTCTACGAATTTATGGTCGTTATAGTTATCTTACCCGAAAAAAACATGCCCTCTATTCCAAAAAAACGGGAATGTTTCCGCTAAATATCGTTAGGCAGAATGCTTTTCTCAAATAAGATAACTATATATAGTCGTCTTACTTGAGAAAAGCATTCTATCCAACGATATTTGACGAAAAGATTTGTGTTTTTATGAAAAAAAACATACTGCTTTTCCACAAGAGCATGAATTTTCCGCTGGCGCGTCGTTGCATTAAAATGCTTTTATCAAGTAAGACGACTATAACGGCAAAATTCCCACTTTTGTAAAAAACAGCACACCCCTTTCAAATGAAACGATTGCGATACCCAAACCCTGGTCATCGGAGGGGTCCAACTCCTGACCGAATTATAGTCATCTTTCTCGAAAAAAGCACACTCTCCATTCCAAAAAACGGGAATTTTGCCGCCAAATATCGTTAGACGGAATGCTTTTCTCGGACAAGATAGACTATATAGGCTTGGGAGCGGAAATGTACCCAGTCTGGCGTCGCAGTATCACTTGTCGTCATTTGCGGACATGACTTCCTTGGATGCAAATGATTTTGCGCCAGCTGAAGTTCCGAATTTTCTTCCGAAAAATGACGCTTTCCCAGTGCTATCGTTGCCACTGGGCACAACGCCCTCCTCTTTAGGTGTAATTTCCATAGTGATGGTAGATTTTGCTAAAAATTTTGCGATTGTAAATGATTAAAAATTTTTAGGTACTTTATGTAAAACATATGCCTATTGCAGAAAAAATTGTAATGCTTTTTTCAATAAGATATAGTCATCTTCCCTGAGAGAAACATACTCCCCCTTTCTCCAAAAAACGGGAATCTTGCCACCAAGTATCGTCAAATCAGAATGCTTTTCTCAAGTAAGACAACTATAACTATAAACGAGAAAGCGCTTAAGTCGTTGCATTCGATAAGGGCATTCTGTCCAACGATGCTTGGCGAGAAAATTTTCCTTTTTATAAACAAAAACACGCCCTTCTTAAATGAAACAACTATAAACATCATTAGACAGAACGCTTTTCTCAGGCAAGACAATAACTTTCGTAGCACTAAGTGTTGTAACTGATTTGCGCCGGTCAAATCATCGATACCTTAAACTGTTTCAAGAACCTGGCGTCGTTTTGGAAGAAAAGGCGAATGTCGTCCACTCCATAAAATAGCATCGCGAGGCGCTCTATACCGACGCCGAATGCGAAACCGGATGCATTATCCTCGTAGCCGCAATTGCGAAAGACACTGGGAGCGACCATCCCACAACCGCCGATTTCTATCCACTTATTACTGAGTTTACCAAGATTTTTGCTTTTAAAATCTACTTCAAATCCTGGCGATACGAATGGGAAAAAACTCGGCCTCATGCGCGTTTCACACCCTTCGCCTATTAGTTCAGTAAACAGAAAGTTAAGTGTAGACTTTAAGTCGCAGACACTCATACCGTCTTCGACGGCAAGACCTTCGCATTGGTGAAAACTTGGAAAATGGGTGGCGTCTATGGCATCGCGGCGGAATACTGTACCCGGCGACAAAACTCTTATTGGAGGCCTATTTTTCAACATCGTTCGTATTTGGACCGTCGAAGTATGCGCCCGTAAAACATACCTTTCACTGCTGTTTTTTGAAACATTTTCGATAATTGTATCGTCAGGGAAATAAAATGTGTCGCTTTCGTTCCGCGATGGATGGCTCTGTGGCGTGTTAAGGGCATCAAAGCAGAACCATTCTGTTTCTATTTCAGTACCGTCGGCCACGGTAAATCCCAATTTGGAAAGGATTTCCGTGATTTGAGTCCTTATTTTTGTTAGCGGATGGCAAAAGATTCCGCAGCTTCCATGGTTAGACAGAGTTGGATCAACCTTTTTTCCGAGTAAAGCTTCTGCTTCACGAATTTCTATTTCCAATAATTTTGCTGTTAGCATTCCTTCGATTTCTACCTTGCAAACATTTATTGCCTGGCCAACGGCCGGTTTATCCTCGGCTGCCACAGTGGTCATCGATTTCATCAGTTCGCGCAAAGCACCGTTCTGCCCCAAAAATTTTGCCTTTACTCCTTCGAAATTAGCTCTAGATGACACCTCACCGACGGCAGTCTTCGCTTTCTCCAAAATTTCGTTAATTCTCTCCACCATGTACGACCCGGAAAACGGTTCGGAGCAGCGAATGGCAGCGGCATTTTTTGTCAATTTAAATTTTGATAAAAAATTTAAAAATTTCAGCGAAAATCAAACAAAGGAATTGTCTTTGATGAAAAAATTCTATCATTCACGAACCAGTGCCAGTGAGGTGAAAAATAGTATTATAAACAGATCCAATGACAAACCAGCAATTTAAGCAAAGTTTTCCGAGGAAGGACCATGGTTCGCGAAACAAGAAGCCATGGAATTTTGGGAAAAATTTCATAAGAAAAAATGACAAAATCAAAGCAAAGGAAGTCCGCGTAATCGGCAGCGATGGCCAACAACTCGGTATAATGCCGACATTTGAGGCCGTCGCTATTGCCAAAAAGCAAAATCTGGACCTCGTCGAAATATCTCCAAACGGCAATCCTCCAGTTTGCAAGATTTTGGATTTTGGAAAGTACAAGTACGACGAAAGTAAAAAAAATAAGGGTGTTCCAAAGCAAGCATCGGCTAGAACCAAGGAGGTCAAGTTGCGCGTGGCCATAGACGCAAACGATTACAACACGAAAATGCGTCATGCTATTGAATTTTTGGAGCATGGGAATAAGTTGAAATTGTCTCTGATGTTTCGCGGACGGGAAATGTCGCACACGGAACTCGGATTCGAGCTGGTAAAAAAGTTTGCCAATGAAATTCGGGCGTACGGGACACTTGATTCCGAGCCAAAACTTTTTGGAAAAATGATTTCCGTCACTCTATCCCCCGTGAAAAAACAATGCAGGGCAGAATCATGCCAGCAGACTACAACATTTGCAAAAGTTTTGGACGCGAGCGAATTGCTAAAATTGAAGTAGGCGAGCAATGGTAACTCTGAAATCCTTTATCCGCGCACTCCCATTGCTGTGCGCAGTTTTTTTTACGCCAAATCTCATAGCAAACCGCATTTCGATCGGAAAAATTGCCGATGGATGCGGATTAAAGGTTATTTCTTCGGAATCTTTTGGCGGAAACGGAACGGTATTTTCGTTCAAGGATGGATCAAAAGCTTTTTCGTTCAATAAGATTTTGATGCCGCTCGGATTCCCGGCAACTAAGCAATTTTTTAGAATCTTCATTGACGAATCGGATTACATACACCACATACGGCCACTCCTTCAGGCAACTAAATATAATTACAGGAAATTAAAAATAATTGCGCTGGATGCAGGCCACGGTGGCGAAGACCACGGGACGACTTCGCCGTCAAACAAGTTGAAGGAAAAGACGTTGACGATGGACATCTGCACGCGCGTGGAGAAACTCCTCGTACGACGCGGATATAGCGTTGTTCTTACGAGGATGGATGACATAAAAATTCCACTCGAAGAAAGGGCAAAGATCGCTAATGCTGCTAGAGCGGACTTGTTCATTTGTATACATTTTAATTCCGCACCCAGCGTTTCTGCCAGCGGCATCGAAGTTTTTGTGCTACCACCGGACGGGCAACCACAGACCGACCAGCGAACTTCAACGACACAGGACAAATACCCTGGCAACAAATTCGATGATTTAAACGTCGTCCTCGGCTATTGTCTGCAGTCCTCGCTGGTCAACGGCGTCGGAGCAAAGGATAGGGGTGTGAAGCAACGGGGATTTACCGTGTTACGAACTTTGCAGTGTCCGGGAGCGCTGGTTGAATGCGGATTTTTGTCAAACTCGAAGGAAAGTGCAAAAATTGCATCGGAA
The DNA here is from genome assembly GCA_031270385.1 of Puniceicoccales bacterium. Lineage (GTDB taxonomy): Bacteria > Verrucomicrobiota > Verrucomicrobiia > Opitutales > JAIRKQ01 > JAIRKQ01. The sequence goes on from JAISXS010000054.1 coordinate 7,828, forward strand.
GAATACAGGAATAAACTTGCCCATGCCATAGCTTCAGCCGTTGAAAAATTCGACGAACGGATAGCAAAGTAATCCCGGAAGGCACTGGTTTGCATGAAGATCCGTGATTCGGTCGACTTGGGTGACTATACATTCACATTCCCCGAGAAAAGCACACCCCCTATTCTAAAAAAACGGGAATCTGCCCGCTAAATATCGTTAGGCAGAATGCTTTTTTTCAAGTAAGATAACTATAACGATATTTGACGGAAAGATTTGTGTTTTTATGAAAAAAACATACTGCTTTTCCATAAGAGCATGAATTTTACGTTGGTGCGTCGTTGCACTGGAATGCTTTTGTCAAGTAAGACGATTGTATACAGTCATCTTCCCCGAGAAAAGCACATCCCCCCTATTCCAAAAAGCGAAAATCTTTCCGCTATAGCTATAGCGTCTGAGAAGGGCGTGCTTTCCTTTATAAAAAGGAGAACTTCCCCGCCAAGTATCGTTGAATAAGATGCCTTTGCCGAGTGTGACGGCTATAAATATCGTCAGACAGAACGCTTTTCTCAAGTAAGATAACTATATTTGATGGAGAAATTCCCATATTTATGTGGAAACAACATGCTTCTCTCGGAAAAGATGACTATAGTCTTGCCTTTGGCTGACATTTGATCACAACGTCCACGGACTTGAAAATGTCAAAGCGGCAGGTTCGGCATTGGGTTGTGATGGCCGTTGTCTTGTTGTTGTTTTGTGTAATTTCCTGGCGGGTGCTTGACTTGGCATACTTCAGCCGTGGCAAATACATAAAGTCGCTGGAACGTGTTCGGCGGTCGACGGCGATAATTCCAGCGAAGCGAGGGACGATATTCGACAGAAATCTCAGCGTGCTGGCATTCGACGAAACGAAGATTATACTCGGCGTCGATCCGTATGCTGCCGATGTGGAAAAGGATTTCCAATCAATTTGCACACTTTCCGAGATCCTTTGCCTCGACATGGAAGATGTTTTGGAAAAATTTGTCAAAAAAAAGGAAATTAAGGGAAAGGGCATTAAAAAAATTCGCTGGGTTCCCATATGCGAAATTGGCAGCGATTCCCTCTATTCATCGATAAAAATGATGAAAATCAGAGGTGTGTATGGGTTGAGGAACGGTCGGAGATCGTATCAGCTCGGCCAAGCCGCAGCACACATAACTGGCTTTGTCAATGCAGAAAATGTCGCTGTCTGCGGAGTCGAAAAATACATGAATTTCTATCTTCGCGGACAGGACGGCTATGTAGAATCAGAGAAGGACAGCAATGCGCGGGAACTTGTTCACTATAGAAAGAATGAGTTTCCGTGCGAGGACGGGAACGATGTCGTGCTTTCGATTGACAAAAATATTCAGAGGATCGTCTATGAACAAGTCGAAGCGATCGTTGAAAAGTTTTCCCCGCAGTACGTTTCAGCGATCGTGAGCGATGTCGCATCCGGAGAGATACTTGCTTTGGTAAATTATCCTGGCTACGATCCCAATAACTACGGTAATTTTCCATTGGAAACGATGAAAAATTTGGCAGTTTGCAATATCTACGAGCCGGCGTCCGTATTTAAAATAGTTGCCATGTCATTTGGGTTGGAATACGGTCTGGTCGACGAAAATACCGTCTTCGATTGCGCGGAATCCACCGTTGTTAACCGTGGAAAGATTGTAGCCATTCCGAAAGATCACCGGCCATTCGATAAATTGACGTTTGTCGAAGCTGTTAGGAAATCGAGTAATAGAGCGGCGGCGCAGGTTGCGATGATGATAGGGGAGCAGGGTTTCTACGATTGTGTGCGTGCCTATGGTTTCGGGGAAAAATCCGGCTATGGCCCAGATAATGAGTCTGGTGGAATATTGTTTCCTGTGTCCAGATGGGATGTCTTGACGATAACGCGCATGGCAATGGGGCATGCCATCGGCGTAGTTCCAATGCAGGTGCATTTTGCAATGTCCGTGATAGCAAACGATGGAGTTTTGTTGAAACCAAATTTGTTCAAATGCGTTCGTAGTGGTGAGAGCGAAATTTTAGCGATGAACCCAGTCGTTCGCAGACGTGTAATTTCCAGAGATACTGCGGCACGCATGCGGAACGTCCTCCATGATCCGTGGAATGGAAAATTGAAAAATGGTATGGAATTTTGTGGTAAAACCGGAACCGGCCAAAAGCTAGTCGATGGAAAATATTCTCACGATCGTCATACGTCATCGTACAGTGGGTTTTTCCCTCTAAATGCGCCAAAAATCATCATAACAGTGATTGTGGACGATGCGAAAGTTTCCAATGGCGTGGCCTGGGGAGCAGTTGTTTCGCTTCCGGCATTCAGAAATATTGCGGAAAAAATATCCCAATACCTTGACTTGTGATGTAACTT
>JAISXS010000064.1 GCA_031270385.1 Puniceicoccales bacterium
TTTTGGGATGAGGAGTGTGCCTTTTCTCGAGGAAGATGACTATAACTCCAAGCGAAAACTTTCCTCCATCCTCCATCTCTTTGCGTCCCTTGCCGATGCCATTCAGTATGCTTTTCTCGAGTAAGATGACTATATCTTTCACGAGAAAAGCATACCCTTTATAGCTGTTTCATTTGAAAGGGGCGCACTTTCCTTTATGAAAAGGAAAAATCTCCCGCTAAGTATCATTGGGTAGGACGCCCCTGTCGAGTGTGACGGCTATATAACGGGAAGATTTTCGTTTTTTTGGAATGGAGAGTGTGCTTTTTTCGGGGAAGGCGATTGTAAAAAAAGTACGCAAAATTGCGATTTGAAAAAACATGTTTGCCGACGAGTCCGCTGAAGCCGTTCCACACATGCATGCGTTTGCCGGGAAAAACGACTACAAAATTTTGGAAAAATTCGACGTATTTGCTTGCATTTGCAAATTTTGTGTGCTAGACTGCGGTGTAGTTATGTGGAATGATGTTTCTAATCCGATTTTATCGAGAAAAAATTTTAGGGTGTCCGATTCGGGTGAGATGGCGACAATGGCGGGTACCGTAAACCGCTGCCTGATTTTACTTGGGTTGGTGTTTGCGTCTGCTGCCTTTTCCTGGGTGAGTTTGTTGGCGTCGCCTGTGGCTGTTGGTCCGAAGGTGTTGTTGTTTCTTGTCTTGGCTGTGGTCACTGCTGTCGTGACGTGTGTCAAAAAAGAATGGTCCGGTATCACGGCGCCGCTCTATGCCGTGTTCGAAGGCTTGGTTTTGGGCGCTATTTCGATGGTGTTTGAGTTGGCGTATCACGGTATCGTGTTCCAGGCCGTGATGCTGACATTTGGTGTGGCGCTTGGAATGCTTCTCCTCTACAGGTCCGGTGTAATCAAAGTCACGGAGAAGTTTAAGATGGTCGTCGCGTCTGCGCTTTTTGGGATTTTCATATTCTACGCTGCAAGCTGGATTTTGTCGCTTTTCGGTGTTTCTGCCTCACTATCTTCGTCCACTAGCATCTTTGGATTGGTGTTTAGTGCGTTTGTAGTGGTCGTTGCGGCGTTGTCACTCGCTGTGGATTTTGATTTCATAGTTGAGGTTTCGGACAGTGGCCTACCAAAGTATATGTCGTGGTTTGCGGCATTTGGGTTGATGGTAGGACTGGTTTATTTATATGTTCAAATCTTGCATTTGCTTGCTAAACTGAGGGATAGGTAGGAAGTGTGCTTTTCAGTTTCCTATGCTGCGGCCGGTGGAGTTCGGCCGTTTTTTTTTGCAATGGCGAAATTTCTCAAGGATAGGTGTAGCCGTCACATTTGAAAAGAGCGCTTTGGTTATTTCATGTGAAATAGGATGAATGTCGTTGCTTTTTTAAGGAAAGTATATTAAAAAGTACAAACAGAGAAGGAGCGATATCACAAAATTTTTTAGACGGGAGAAAAATTTTTCAGTTGAATGTCCTTGCAAATACCAAACGGAGGGATCATATTTCGGGCGGTGATGGATGTTGACATGGTCGCAGCCGGTGTTGAGATGATACTCCGAGGAATCGGTGAGGATGTGTCACGGAGGGACCTTGTCCACACGCCAAAGCGAGTGGCAAAGATCTGGGAAACTTTCTTCGCTGCGCAAGAAGTTTCAGACGAGGAGTTGTTGAATCGCGCCTTCGTTGCGGAAGAATATGATGATTTTGTTGTTGTGAAAAACATACAATTTTCATCGTTTTGCGAACACCACTTGCTCCCATTTTTCGGTAAAATTTCAGTGGCGTATATACCGAAAGACGGTGTGGTCGTCGGAATAAGCAAGCTTGTGCGCGTCGTTGACAAATATTCCAAGCGACTGCAGTTGCAAGAAAGGCTAACCAAGCAAATCCTCGACGCGATTGCAAAAAATATCTCCAATGACGGTATCCTCGTGATCGCCTCCGCTCAGCACATGTGTATGGCGATGCGAGGCGTCATGCAGCCAGGAAGTGAAACGGTAACACGCGCGATGTCCGGGAAATTCCTATCCGACGGAAACATTGTTTTGGGCGCACAGCAATTAATTTTCGGATCAAATGGGAAGAAATTTCAATGACGTTGTTTTACCGTGCGCGATGGGAATTCTTAACGTTACGCCGGATTCGTTCTCAGATGGCGGAAAATTTTTCGATGGCGATTGTGAAAATTCGTGTACAAAACTAAAGGCTGAAGCCCGTCTCAACGAAATAATCAGCGAAGGAGCGTCCGTCGTCGATATTGGCGGAGAATCCACAAAACCAGATGCGCAATCAATTAATGCCAAGGATGAATGGCGACGCATCTCACATATTGTAAAGATCGCCACCAAAAGCGACAAAGTCGCTGTCTCCGTAGATACATACCACCTGGAAACCGCGCAATTGGCTTTAGAGAGCGGCGTGAACATAGTAAACGACGTTTGTGGAACATGGCATTTTGAGGAGATGGTGAAACTTTTGAAAAACTTTGATAGTCACCTAATCGTCACTCATAACTGCAGGAACGATGAGTCCTTCGCCGGTATTTTCGACCCCGTTGCGGCAATAATTTCGGAGTTCGAAAAAATTTTCCTCACTGCAAAAGCCATGAAATTCGATTTCAGTAGAATAATTCTTGACCCTGGCATAGGATTCGGAAAGACTGCACAGCAGAATTCGGAAATTTTCAAAAGAATCGGTGAGATATGCGAGACATTTCCGAATCCTGTGGTTTGCGCGACGTCAATGAAGTCATTTCTTCAGCAGGTCGTTGGAAACAGTCGTGCGAAATTGTCCGCCGCCACGATCGCAACTACCGTGGAGGGATTTCGCCGTGGATGTAAAATTTTCCGTGTCCATGAGATTTTGGAAAATCTTGCGGCATTGAAATTCGCGGAACATACGAATGGATGATAAAATTTTCATAAATGACATAGAAATTTTTGCAAAACATGGCCTGTTGCCGATGGAAAAGCTCAATCGGCAAAAATTTTTGGTGTCGGTTCGTGCCAAATTCGATGCCTCAATGGCAAAGGTTTCCGACAATATCTCGCACACTGTCGATTATTCAGAGTTGCTTGATGCAGTCGTCCATGCTGTGGAAAATTCATCGTTCAACCTAATCGAACGACTTAGCAACCACATCGCCCACGAAGTATTTGAAAAATTTCGACTCATAACATGTTTGGAAGTAATCGTGAAAAAATTTCCAGACAGCATGGTAAACAGAAAATTTTCTACAATCGGATTTTCATCAACATTTGTGAGAAATGAAAAATAATGCATACCTCTCCATCGGCAGCAACCTCGGCGACCGCCTACGCTTCATAGAATCCGCAATTGAGATGCTCAAAATGGAAAATATGCGGGTGGAAAAATTTTCCAGCGTCTACGAAACCGAGCCACAGAACGTCCGCGAGCAACCAAAGTTCCTAAATTGCGTACTTGGGATCGAAACTGACATCGACGCCCATCAACTGCTCGAGGTTTGCAAAAAAATCGAAAAAATCATCGGAAAAAACAAAACGATTGCCTTTGGGCCAAGGAATATCGATATCGATATTTTAACATTCAACGACGAAAACATATTGTCGCCAACGCTGGTAATTCCACATCCGCGCATGCATGAGCGGAATTTCGTACTAACGCCGTTGAAGGAAATCGCACCGGACTTCAAAGTCAACGGCCAATTAATCGATGCCCTTTTAGAAAGGTGCAGTGACCAATCGGTTGTTCACTTCAAAAAAACAAATTATAGTTGTCTTGCTTGAGAAAAGCATTCTAATCTAACGATATTTAGCGGAAGGATTCCCGTTTTTGGAATAGGGGAGGTGCTTTTCTCGGTGAAGATGACTATGCAAATTCTAGATCGACATAAATCTCCCCATTGCATGTGGATGTCGAGTTATTGCGATTGGATAGCCACCACACTCGACAAGGATTTTGCCCAACGACATTTGGCGGAAAAATTCTCTCTTTCACGAAGAAAACACGCCCTTTCCAAGCGAAATGATAAAGAACCACATCACCAAAACACGTACAGGGTCGACAAATCCTACTTTTTTTCAAAAACTATATAAACTTTGGAAACCAGGCCAAATTTCCCAAGTGCCATTAGTGTTGTAAAATTGTGCTGCGTACACGCCAACGGAACACTAGTGGTCCATTTGCGACATACAGCGTTAGCGCCCCTGCTATGCCCATACGGAAACATCAATTTATTGTCGAAAAAATTAGAGCCGGGAATATCCCCGTACTTCCATTTGAACACTGGTCGCAGGTATACATTCTTGATGTAATTATCAATGAAAATTCCATATCTCATAACTGTAATACCACTACCATTATTGGCAATTTTATTGAGGTATTCCCATTTGATGCAAAGGCGATCGGCTTCTTTTTCCTCATCTTCGCCATATATGTATTTAATCTTAGAGTCGTTATTGTCGCCTTTTTTTCCAAAGATAATTTCAACGACCACAGGGCCTTTCTCGCTAGACTCCGACATCCCCTTCATGAAAGGGGTAGCCTCTGGCAATACAAAACTCAAATAGTGCGAAACCTTCCTCCCAGTTTGGGATGATTCCAATATATCGGTCACGCCTTCCAAATCAAACGTACTCTCTTGACACCTGCGGAGAGTAAGATCTTCGTTGAAAAAAAATCTAGAACTCTGAGTGCCAGCATTATTATGAGCATACCCAAATGTCTCATAATTATCGATGAAATCCCTGGAAGCGATCGCTTCTGTAATTTGACTAAGTATAAAATTGTATTCTTTTTTAGTGTTCGACTTGTTCATCACAGAGAAGTATTTCTCGGAAAATACGAACTCAGACATTGTTCGGACAACCACCAATAGCACGATGATAGAAACAGAAGTCGCATATAGCAGCTCAATTATAAAAAATCCAGCATTCGAATGTTTTAAAAATTTTAAAGACATAACACGCTCAATGAGTCAATCACACCACACTCCGAAAACAAACACCCATGACCATTGGGACCACTCTACATACAATGAGTTAATTGTCAAGAAAAAACAAAACTTAGATAGGATATCATAGTTATTCTAAAAATTGGTGATTCTTATAGTCATCTTCTCCAAGAAAAACATATTCCCCTATTCCAAAAAGTGGAAATCTTTCCGCTAAATATCGTCAGACAGAACGCTTTTCTCAAGTAAGACAACT